>NZ_FXBS01000005.1:0-300000 GCF_900178005.1 Tuberibacillus sp. Marseille-P3662
TGTTACTCACCCGTCCGCCGCTCGATCCATCCTAATCACTCCGAAGAGATCATAGAATATCTCGCGCTCGACTTGCATGTATTAGGCACGCCGCCAGCGTTCGTCCTGAGCCAGGATCAAACTCTCCATAAAAGTTGTTGCGTTTGACCCTTGGCTATGTTTGAAATGAGGTTCCTTTCAAACAGCGCTTGAGTTTTTGTTTAGTTTTCAAAGAGCAATCTGTCGATTCGCTAACGCCGATATTCGTTAAAGCGACCTTTATATTGTATCAAGAATCAACTGTGATGTCAACAACTTTTTCTAGCAATATTTGCGTTAACTAAAAAGCAACGTTTTTTATTGTATCAATTTTAATTGCTTGTGTCAATACGTTTGCGTAGCTTATCGGTGCTGTTTCAAAAGCGACAATAATCAATATACCAAGCTTTTGAAGAACTGTCAACATCTATTTTCAAGTAAATCTTCATCGCTTTAAGAGCGACAAAATTAATTGTATTATCAATCGTTTGCTTTGTCAACATTAATCTGAAATACCATATGATTTGGGAAGGATACCTCCCCAAATCTGGTGTTTAATCATCTTTATTACGCATTTGCGGGAACAATAATACGTCCCTTATAGACGAAGAATTTGTTAATAACATAACAAGACGGTCAATGCCAATACCAAGACCTCCCGTTGGAGGCATCCCATATTCTAGTGATTCTAGGAAATCTTCATCCATCATATGGGCCTCATCGTCACCGTCATCTCGAGCCTGAACCTGTGCTTCAAAACGTTGACGTTGATCAATCGGATCATTCAGTTCACTAAATGCATTCGCATGTTCGCGTCCCACGATAAACAATTCAAATCGATCCGTAAAACGTTGATCATGATCATTCTTCTTAGCAAGTGGAGAAATAGCGACAGGGTGTCCAAAAACAAAAGTTGGTTGGATCAAGGTTTCTTCTACTTTTTGTTCAAAGAATTCATTGACGACGTGCCCAAACGTCATATGATCCTTTATATCAATACTATGTTCCTTCGCTAGTTGTCGAGCTTCCTCATCGCTCATTTCCTTCCAAAAGTCTACACCCGTTTGTTCTTTTATTGCATCAACCATATGAACTCGTTTCCATTGAGAAGCAAGATTAACTTCATATTCTCCATAAGAAATAGTCGTTGTCCCATGGACTTTCTCTGTAATATAAGCGATCAGATTTTCCGTTAAATCCATAATATCATGAAAATCAGCAAAGGCTTCATACAATTCCAGCATGGTAAATTCGGGGTTATGCCGTGTTGACACGCCTTCATTTCGAAAAACCCGACCGATTTCATAAACTTGCTCCAGCCCTCCCACGATGAGCCGTTTGAGGTGTAATTCAATTGCAATTCGCATATACAATGGAATATTCAAAGCATTATGGTGAGTAATGAAGGGACGAGCCGATGCCCCGCCTGGAATACTGTGCATGGTCGGTGTTTCAACCTCAAGAAATCCCCTGTCATCCAAATATTCACGCATATAGCGAAGAATTTTGCTTCGAATCATAAACGTCTCTTTAACTTCCTGGTTCATGATGAGATCAAGATATCTCTGCCTGTAACGTTGCTCAACATCTTTCAAACCATGAAATTTGTCAGGGAGCGGCCGTAAAGATTTCGTTAGAATAGCGAAGTCTTGGACTTTGACACTTAGTTCTCCGACCTTTGTTTTAAAGGCAATTCCTTTAACACCGACGATGTCACCGATATCAATATCCTTAAAAATTTCATATTGATCGTCACCCACTTGGTCTTTTCGTACGTAAATTTGAATTTGACCAGTCAAGTCTTGGATATGGGCAAAGCCGGCTTTCCCTTTTCCTCGCTTTGTCATAATCCGGCCAGCAACCATTGCCGGAAACTCTTTTTCAGTCAATTCGTCTTTAGAATAACCATCAAATTGATCAACCATATCCTGAGCGGTATGAGACCGTTCAAATTTATCACCAAAGGGATGGACACCTTGATCATATAAATCATTGAGCTTGTCCCGCCGGGCCTTCAGTTGATCATTCCAATCCATATCTTGACTCACTGTTTCTCACTCCTTAAGTAATCATCAGTTATACGAATCCCTATGTGACCCAATATATAAAATCAAATAACTGTGAATTCACGCTCTATTTATATATCCTATCACTATAGTGAGATCATTAAAATAGGTCAATAAAAAACTGCCAGCGTCGCACCGGCAGTTTACATATATTGAAATTATAGATAAACCCGATCACAATGTCAACTCTTCCAGCGGTTATGAAGCATGCTCTACATCCATTTGTTCAATATAATCATATAAAATCGCTTTTAAATCTGCGGCATTTTCCGTCTGGTTAATTTTCTTTCTAACATTATTACTACCTCGCATACCTTTCAAATACCACGCTGCATGTTTGTGCATCTCTTTGACAGCGATGGCTTCACCCTTATGTTGGGCTAATCGGTCTAAATGCAACAGACAAACATCTATTTTTTCTTGAGGGGAAGGATCTCCATGAATGTCTCCTGTTTCAAGATATTGAACCGTTCTATAAAGCATCCAAGGATTGCCCAAGGCTCCACGGCCAATCATCACACCATCAACACCAGTTAATTCCAGCATCTTTTTCGCATCTTCTGGTGTTGCGACATCGCCGTTACCTATAACAGGAATGTTGACTTGATCTTTAACATCTTTCAAAATTGCCCAGTCCGCTTCACCTTCATACATTTGCACCCTTGTTCGACCATGAAGGGCAACAGACAGAGCTCCCGCTTGCTCAGCAGCTTGTGCATTCTGAACAGCATAGATGTGATTATCATCCCAGCCTTTACGCATTTTGATCGTAACAGGCTTGCCAACATTTTTAACAACGGCTGACACCATTTCATGAATCTTCTCCGGCTCTAGTAACCATTTGGCTCCAGCGTCAGTTTTTGTGATCTTAGGTACAGGACACCCCATATTAATATCTATAATATCAGCATTGGTATATTGATCTACATACTTTGCAGCCTCAACCAAAGAATCCTTTGAGCCCCCAAAAATTTGTAGACTCATCGGTTTTTCACGATCCTCGACATGCAGCATTTGCAATGACTTTTTATTTTGATTAACAATACCCCTATCAGCAACCATTTCCGCACACACAAGGCCTGCACCAAATTCCTTTGCGATTAAGCGAAACGCCGGATTACACACACCTGCCATTGGTGCTAAAACAACAGGATTTTTTAATTCAATATCCCCTATTTTTAACATCTAATCACCTTTCCTACAAACATCTGTTCACGCACTCTAACCTTAAGGCGCCTATTTGAAATTAGCAATGTCATCAACGGATACATTAAGAATCCCAGATACATGTTGAATCTGTTCATCTGTTGGTAATCGATTGCCACGCTCTATTTCTCCGAGTATTGACAGAGAAATCCCCAATTTCTCTGCTAATTCAACTTGCGTAAATCCTTTTAGTTTTCGAAAAGACCGGATTCTCCTGCCCCATTGTTCTGCTTCCATAAACGCACTCCCTTATGTTCTTTAAACGTGTTGTATACATCATCAATTATTTGGTCAGTCCCAGGTATGGTTTGGTTAGCATTAATGTTGCGCAATGGTTTAATCACAAAAAGGCGCTTCGTCAATTCAGGATGCGGTATCATCAAATTTTCTAATTTAATTATTTTATCGTCAAAAAGTAAAATGTCAAGATCAATAGTCCGAGGACCCCAACGAATGGTCCTTTTCCGTTCCAATTTCTGCTCTATCCCTTGAGTCACTTCCAATAGTTCCTCGGGCAGCAAGGAAGTACGGACTTGTACAACCATATTTAAAAAGTCGTCCTGAGGGACGTCCCCGTAAGGTAATGTCTCGTAAATTGGCGAGCAGTTACCTATTATAATGTTTTTATCATCCTCTAATAGTTGCAATGAACGTCTGATATATTCCTCTCTATCACCCATATTTGAACCGATGCCTATGTAACTCGTATGATTATTCATCATCTCGCCCCCGGCAAACTTCAACAGCAACAGACTCATAATAACCAGGAATAGGTGGATCTGGTTTAATCACCTTAACATGGCAAGTTTGCACCATGTGAAACCGAGATAAAATTTGCGAGGCGATTCGATCGGCAAGAGCCTCAATTAAATTAAATGGCTCCCCTTCAACCATTTCTTTTGTAAGTTGATACACCTCGGCATAGTTAACAGTATCATTCAAATTATCAGTGGCACCGGCTCGTGAAAAATCAGCTTCAAGAACCACATCAACGATAAACTTTTGCCCAAGGTCCTTCTCCTCTGAAAAAACACCATGATAACCATAGAAGGCCATTTGATTAACAAAAATTTTATCCATACCATCAACCCCTTAGAAGCATAGCATCCATCATATTTGTCATTTTCTTAATCGGACCCACATCATGTACGCGTACTATCTGGCACCCTTTAGAAACACCTAAACAAACCGTCGCCCCTGTTCCCTCAAGGCGATCACTAACATCTGTGCCGAGGGTTTGTCCAATGAAGGATTTGCGTGACGTCCCTAACAAAACGGGATAACCCCATTGATGAAATTCATCAAGCCGCCGCATAACTTCAAGATTATCATGATACGTTTTAGCAAAACCAATCCCTGGATCAAGGATAATGCGATCATCAGCCACGCCCGCGTCCTGAACCAAGGATATACTTGCCTGCAGATCATCTTTGACATCCGTTAATAAATCTTGATAATTTTTGTCATGGCGGTTATGCATTAGAATGATCGGGGCCTGGGTGTTAGCAGCTACTTCAGCCATAGCCGGATCAGCCTTTGCTCCCCATACATCATTGATAATGTCAGCACCTGCTTCTAACGCTTGTCTAGCTGTCTCAGCTTTGTATGTGTCAATAGAAATGGGGATGTCTGTGAATTCTCGTATAGCTGCTATCGCCGGAAGAATACGCTCTAGCTCAATATCTAATGGGGTAAAATCAGCACCTGGGCGGGTCGATTCACCGCCAATATCAATGATATCAGCTCCTTGGGCTATCATCTCCTGAGCATGACTCACCGCATTTTTGACATGATCATACGAACCCCCATCAGAGAAAGAATCAGGTGTCACATTCAAAATGCCCATCACAAGTGTTCTTTCTCCTAACGGCAAATATCGCCCATGATGTAATGTTAAACACTGGTTGCCTTCAATCTGTAAAGTCATTACGCCTCACCTCATTGCTTTGCACGGAACGTGCTCAGTCGACGTTCCTTATTATATTCCCTCTACTGAAATAGTTTACACTCTATCTTTGTTTAAGCAAATGGATAATTTTTATGGCAATTGTTATGAGAAAAACAACCGGCCTCGGCCCGTTGTTTTCCTTACGACTCCAATGTGTCTTTGGCTCTTTGATAAATATCTTCTAACTCTGACTCACTAAAATGATAAGTCGTTCGACAAAAATGACAACTGGCTTCAGCACCATGATCTTCATCAATCATTGAGCGAAGTTCATCAGGACCCATTCCTAAAAGAGCATTGCTGAGTCGTTCCTTTGAACAAGTACATTCGAACGTTACACCCATTTTATCGATAAACTGAACATCATCTTTTGAAAATAACGTTGTCAATATATCCTCTGGGGTCAGGCCTTCTTCGATCATTTTTGATATCGGTTTAACTTGTGTTAATCGTTCTTCAACTTGATTGATAATATCATCAGGTGCGCCAGGCAAAACCTGAATCAAAAAACCGCCCGATGCTTTAATCGTATTATCTGGGTTCACTAACACGCCGACACCGACCGCTGACGGAATTTGTTCTGAGTGTACAAAATAATAAGTGAAATCGTCGCCAATTTCTCCGGAAACAAGCGGCACACGGCCTGTGAAATTCTCACGCATACCAAGATCTTTAACCACACTTAAATGACCATTATTGCCAACGGCACGTGCAACATCCAATTTCCCTTTCTCATTTAAATCAAAATGCACCTGGGGATTGGTAACGTAGCCACGTGCAACTCCGTCAGAGGTTGCATCGGCTATAATCACTCCAATGGGTCCGCCACCTTCAACAGTAACCGTTAATTTATCTTGACCCTTTAACTGGACCCCCATCATTGTCGCAGCCGTGATCGTACGTCCCATGGCGGCAGATGCCGTCGGCCATGTATTGTGACGACGCTGGGCTTCCGAAACCATATCCGTACTAATAATCGCTTGAGCACGAATATGACCGTTAAAAGCAAGCGCCTTAACTAAATAATCACCCATACTTATTAAACACCTCTTATTGAATTAATATTCACTGATATAGAAAATGATATTCCTGCCAAATAGGCTTCAGCCATAGCAAGTAACAAGCCATAAAAAAGGTGCCCCAAATTTCAGGCACCTTCTTTATTAGTCTTTTTTGTTTTCATCATCCGATTCATCATCAGATGATTCCGTCTGCGTATCTTCGACTTCCTCTTCATCCTTCTTGTTGATGTTTACCTTAACATCGGAATCTCGATCTTTACGATGCCGTTCAGAGCTTGATTCAATCAACTCACCTGTTTCAACAAGTTCCTTGATTTGGTCAGCCTCAAGTGTCTCAACCTCAAGCAACGTTTGAGCAACGAGTTCAAGTTGATCTTTCTTATCAGTAAGGATTTGTTTGGCACGATCATAACTTTCTTTGATAATACGTTGAATTTCCGCATCAATTTCATAGGCGATCGAATCACTATAATTGGGTTCGTTTTGAATATCACGGCCCAAAAAGACCTGACTGTTTTGATTTTGTCCAAATTGCATTGGTCCCAGTTTGTCACTCATACCATATTCAGTGACCATACTGCGTGCAATTGATGTTGCCCTTTGGAAATCATTAGAAGCGCCTGTGCTGACTTCACCGAAGATGATTTCCTCAGCCACACGTCCACCAAGTAAACCAACAATTTTATCAAGCAACTCAGGTTTAGTCATAAGAGAACGGTCTTCACGAGGTAATTGTACAGCGTAACCACCAGCTTGACCTCTTGGGACAACGGTCACTTTGTGTACTTCTTCCGCACTATCAAGGGTTAACCCAATGATCGTATGACCGGATTCATGATGGGCCACAATTTTTCGTTCTTTTTCGGAAATAACTTTACTTTTCTTAGATACACCAGCGATGACACGTTCAACGGCTTCGTTGATATCTTCCATATCAATTTCCGTCTTATCAACTCTAGCTGCGACCAACGCGGCTTCGTTAAGTAAGTTTTCTAAATCTGCTCCTGAAAAACCAGGCGTTAAACGAGCCACTGTCTCTAACTCAACACTTTTTGCTAGAGGTTTACTTTTAGCATGCACCTGTAAAACTTCACGACGACCTTTAACATCAGGGCGGTTAACCGGGATTTGCCGATCAAAACGACCCGGACGTAATAAGGCAGGGTCAAGAATATCAGGCCGGTTAGTTGCGGCAATAATGATAATGCCCTCATTAACACCGAAGCCGTCCATTTCAACAAGCAATTGGTTAAGCGTTTGTTCACGTTCATCGTGTCCACCGCCTAGACCTGCTCCACGTTGGCGACCGACAGCATCAATTTCATCAATGAATATAATACATGGTGCGTTCTTCTTCGCATTCTCAAAAAGATCACGCACACGCGAAGCACCCACACCAACAAACATTTCAACAAAGTCGGAACCGCTAATCGAGAAAAATGGAACACCTGCTTCACCAGCCACAGCACGTGCTAGTAAAGTTTTACCTGTACCAGGAGGGCCAACAAGTAAGACACCCTTAGGAATACGTGCACCTAATTGGGCAAACTTGCGCGGATCTTTTAGGAATTCAACCACTTCAACAAGTTCTTGCTTTTCTTCATCGGCACCGGCCACATCTTTAAAACGAACTTTTTTCTTTTCTTCAGAGAAAAGTTTGGCTTTACTTTTACCAAAGTTCATCACACGGCTACCGCCGCCTTGAGATTGATTTAGCAAGAAGAAAAACAGAATGAACAAGATAACAAAGGGAATGAGTTGGACAAAAAAGCTGACCCAACCACTCGTTTGTTCAGGAGGTTTGAATTTAACTTTCGTCTGTTTGGCAACTTCTGTTACATGATTAACCGTTTGTTCATTAAAAGGGATGTGTGTCTTAAAAGTTGTATTTTCATCCTCATACGACTTTAACTTCCCTTGAACCTTATAGACGCTAACATTGGGTTGAAGCGTCATCGATTCGATATCACCATCTTCAAGATGCTGAGAGAACTCAGAAAACGTCATATCCTTGACCTTTTCATTAGGCCCACTTAGGAAACTGACGATCCCAATAATAACTATAAATATAAACACATATACTAACCCGTTTTTCAGTATACGATTCATCCCTGACCTCCTCCCAAGAAAAAGGAACCATGTCTTATAGTATCACAATCCAATTATATGTCACAAGCAATATCATTCTTGATAAATTTCGGGTTTTAACACCCCTATATATGGAAGATTACGGTATTTTTCAGCATAATCAAGACCATATCCAACAACAAAAGCATCGGGTACCGTAAAACCAACAATATCAGGCACTATGCTTGATTGTCTTCCGGAAGGCTTATTAAGAAGCGTTACAATTTTTATAGATCTTGCCTTCCGATACTTAAAAAGCTCAACAAGGTAGTGTAGCGTCAAACCGCTGTCAATAATATCTTCGACAATGAGGATGTCGCGCCCTTCAACAGAAGTGTTTAAATCCTTATCAATTTTCACTTCACCAGAAGAAACAGTGGAATTACCATAGCTCGAGACATCCATAAAGTCCATTTCTAAATGAACACTCATTCTTTTGATCAAATCTGACATAAAAGGCATCGCGCCTTTTAACACACCAATGACTAATGGAAAGCGCCCCTCATACTCAGTGGATAACCCCGTGCCAAGTTCAACGATCTTAGACTGAATTTCTTCCTCCGTAAATAGTATGTCCTGCATGTCTTCTCTCATCATCATGATTATGTAATCCTCCCAAAAATACCAGTTGGCATATAGCTAAAAACAAGAACCTCCTTGGTATGGTGTTCAGGTACGGCCCATTCACTTTCCTTCAATAATGGTAACCACAGTATCTTATCATTGGCATCCACCAATAACGGCCACCGACCTCTTAATTGGTATTCAACTTTTTGATTGATAAAAATATCTTTCACCTTTTGTGTCCCGTTCAAACCTTTAGATCGAATTCGATCTCCATCCTTTTTTGATCTTAAATACAAAGGAAGGGTCAATTGCTCATAATCAACAACCAACGATTCACGATCTTTTGGCAGCTCGGTTAAATCCTGATGCCTGCTGGCGGTTACATAACCTACAGGTGTGTTAGTGATACCCGGGATATTAACCTTTATATGATAATCGGTTTGAGGATCCACATCGCAACCCAAGTTGAAAATGAGTCGATCATAAGAGATAATCAAAACAGCACCCTTAGGTAGATGCAGTTCACTGTAACCTGACGCACTTTGCAACCAACCAAAGATATTTTCAATATGAACAGATTGAATCTGGTATGTATGATTGTACAGATAACTTAATATTAGATGAATCAATCGTCGTTGTAAAGGAATGGGGGTCTTTATAAACTGATGAACTGAAATGATAACACTATGACTATCCTTATACATGACAAGTTCTTGCAAGACATTTTGCGCTAATTCGGTAAGATACGCATCGTCAGAAGCCATCATTTCGCTATCCTGCTGAAACCGATGATGGACTTTGGGGTTCTCTGATTTTAAAAACGGTAAAACATGATGTCGAAATCGGTTCCTTGTATAGGTATCAGCATCATTACTGGGATCCTCTCTCGGTTCTAACCCATGTTCATCACAATAGGCGAGGATGGTTTCCTTATCAACCGTTAACATTGGCCGAATAATAAAACCATCAGCAAACGACCGTTTAAAAGGGATACCTGCTTTCGATTGGCCAAAACTGCCACGCACTTGCCGCATTAGCATCGTTTCCACTTGGTCATCACCATGGTGGGCCAAAGCTAAATAGTCTCCATTATATTTTATCATCATTTCATGGAAAAAATGATAACGACATTCCCTAGCTGCCTCCTGAGTATTTAAGTGATGTTCTTGTTTATAGGCATTAACATCAATGCATCGACCCTCAAATAAAATGTCATGCTGATCACAAAATTTGGCGACAAAATTCACATCTTGCCTTGAGGCCTCCCCTCTAAGCATATGGTCTACAGAAACAGCAACAATATTAATATGCCACAAAGATTGATTTACATGTAAGTAATGTAAAAGTGCCAGCGAGTCGGGACCGCCGGAAACACCGACAACGACTGTACTGTTTTTTGCTAGCAATCGATGTTTTTTTATGAAGGCATCAAGACTGGACTTCAATTCATGCGACTCCTTCGTCAAACAAAATACTTATTCTCTACTAGAAACTCTACATGATAAATAAAGTTATGTATAGGACATAGGCAAACGTCAATGTCAGCACTAAGGCCAACGTCCCTTTCCATTCTTTTTTCTTTTTTGACCGCGACCGATTGGGTTGATGACCGTACACCGGTTTACGTTGCTCATTCGTTTTAGTTTCACTTATTAATGTGACAAATTCATGACGCATGTCAGCTGCTGAAGAATACTGTCCATTTATCGCCTTCAGAAGTATCGTTTCATAGGGTAGTAATTTGGGCTCATTTCGAATAATGGTCATCAACTCTTGGGAAGGGCGATGACCTTTTTGAGGATGCCTCATCGTTGCTGCATGAATCACAATCATGGCTACCGCAAATAAGTCATAACTCGGTTCAGCTTTACGATCACCTAATCCCCAATATCCTCGATCATAGAACTCACTATATTCTTTAATACTGCGGCCGATCCTGGTAACGCCACCGACATCCAGCCACCGCACCTTTAACGGTCGGGAGGTGACAATAAGATTTTCAGGTTTTAGATCACCGAATACCCAACCTTCTTCATGAAGACGATGAAGACTTTTAAGTAATTGTAAAGCGAACACGCTTGTCCATTCAAATCCACGAACTTTTATACATTCAGTCAAGGATGTCCCATTAATATATTCCATAGCATAAAAAGATAACGTCCCGCGGTTCGTGATCCAATCGTCGACATCATACAATTTGGGAGTGAGAGCTTCGCCTTGAACATGACTAAATGACTTTAAAATATTGACTTCCGAAGTAATGGTTGAGTTATCATTTCCGAACTTGAGAGCAACACGGCCGTAATCGGAATTGGCCAAGTAGACAGTCCCCTGGGCACCGTAACCCAGGGGTTTGATAATCTGATATTGATTTTGATGCCATTTTCCAATAACAATGGTTCCCGGGGGAATTTTAAGAGCTTGATTCTTCAATGAAATCGTCGTCATCGGAGATAAACCCTTTCCGTTTTTGTTTTGAGAATTGATTCAAGGCTGCTTTAATTGCCGGACCTGTTGGCGTGATACCACCTGAGGCCAACTTAGAAAATACATTATGAATCGCATCCATCTTGGGGGTCCAAGATAGGACTTGATCGATCGGTTTACGTTTCCCGGGAAATGTATAAAGGCAAAATTGATTTTTGCCAACCCTGGAATTCAAACTAATGGATAAGTCCATTAAAGCATCTTGAACCGTCGGAAGCTTGTTATCCATACTGGCACTTGTGTCAACAAGGATACACACCTCAAGATTAGAGGTTTCACCGATATCGTCGACAACTTCCATGACCTTCCCCCGCTTCTCTGGAGGCAAATCTTCCATATCTTCACTTTCCCCGAGAATCTGTTGTAACTCTTGATTAACGACTCCTTTAATAGTTTGGGTCATCGCCTGTCGGGTCACTGCCTGTACCGTTTGTGAAAGTTGTTTGGTTTTAACAATTTGGCTAATACCGCCACCTGCCATAGCGATATCTTCCACTTCTTCAATGCCGCCATCTGCCGTTTGGTCATCATTTACTACACCAATCACATTTACAGCTATCCCATATTCCTTAGCCAAGGCTGCTATTGCTGATGGATCTTCACCCTGATTTGAACATCCATCCGTAATTAATAAGATTTGCTTTAATGTTCCTTTATTCATACCATCAGCCCCTCTCTTCTACTATCATCCTCGCCAAAAGAGAGAGGGTTTATACCATCCTTACTAGACTCCTGTCACCACCGATAGATTTTACTGAGCTTTTCTTGATAGGGGCTGTCCGTTTGTGTAAGTTGAGATCGCTGCCCATTTAGGAATATGATGCTCAATTCTCGAAATAACAACCGTCATATCATCATCAATTTCTCCACCTTTAGTTCGTATCACCTCTTCTAACAATAAATCAGCGATTTCTTGTGGTTCATCTGTCTCCATCTCTTTAATCTTTCGTTTCATCCAAATTTCTTTATTCTCAACATGCTTGGGGCCATCAAAAATACCATCACTCATCATAATCAATAGATCGCCAGCTTTAAGTTGATCACCCACAACTTCTACATCTGTAAAATCTTGAATAATTCCCATTGGAAGGTTACTCCCTTCAATCATATTGACTTGTTGACCTCGTTTGATAAAGCTTGGGTGTGAACCAATTTTCAGAAACTTAACTCCAGCATCCTGCAAATCCACTAGGGCTAAATCGAGTGTAGAAAAAATTTCTTCAGTAGAACGCAAGGATAAAATAGAGTTAATGGATTTAATCGCAATCGTTTCATCAATCCCTGACTTTAAAACCTTAGAAAGCAGTTGTAACGTCTCTTGACTTTCAACATGGGCCCGTTCTCCATTACCCATGCCATCACTGATCGCAACTGCATATTTACCAACACCCAATTCAAATGTCGTGTAATTATCTCCAGAAATCCAGCCGCCTCCTTTGGCTGTATGAGCAACTCCTGTGTCAATCACATAAGCCTTAGCTGAACCAAACGTTACCTGACCATATCCGTTTGGAAACGCTGAATCGGTTAAATTCTTAACAACAATCGTTTCGTTTAAAATGTCCGACAAGATTGGGGCAATTATTTTATCGCATTCCCCGTAATAATCAGAAGGAATCGTCATATCTATGTCTACGGCCCCTTCTTCCAAATTATATATTTCAACATTTTCAATATCTAATCCAATATCCCGTAGTTTTTCAATGATTTGATCCTCTTGCTGTTGATGCGTATCGCGTTCTCTTTTAATCTCATCAGCAAAGTCACCCATCACTTGAGAAACACCAAATAGTTGTTCAGCAACCAACCTTCGACTATCATTGACTTTCTGCCTTAGCTTTTGCTGTTCATCATATTTGTCATATTGCTGCTGCATGGCTTGAATCACTTGCTCAGGCTTCACACAATGCTTGCGCCATTCCCGCTTCAATTTAGGACTCTGGATCGCCCCCGTTTCTCCCATCTCTGACATCATTTCTGTCATGTAATCATAGGTTTGATCAAACTTCTTGACCCAACACTGTTCTTTTAAAAAGCAAGTCTGACATGTCTTCTCCGTTACTTGACTCAAGAATAGATCCACTTCATGATTTGAATCATGGTCATCAGGTGAATGGCTCGAATGTGAAAAGCTATTGGATAAAGCCTGAAACAATGATGAAAATTGCTCGACTCTTTTAGCCGTCACATCGCGCAACTTTGTCATGTACTGTTGTTGCTGTGAATCATACTCTTGGGTCCCGGGCACATAGATAGCGATCGACTTAAAAACGGACTTGGGCGTTAATAAAAATAAGAAAACAGCAGCAAGGGAAGTCAGCGTGGTGCTTGTAAGCTGCTGATAGCCATTACCATACAAACCAATTAACAGCGTCCCAATCATTAAACCAACGCTAACCCCTGGTTTTTTACCCTCTTTCAAAAGGCCACCCAGTAAACCGGAGAAAGCCAATAGACTCATTTGATAAAGACTCGTGACATTGGCAAGGCTTAAAATGAGCCCCAGGACAACCCCCACCGTTGATCCAACAGCTGCACCACCTATATATGCAAACACTAAAATAAAGTATCTGGATAACGCTTGCTCGACTGGAACACCGTAGACAGCCCAGCCAATCGTCCCTGTCAAAATGGACGCTAGCAGAATCATAAAACAGATCATTTCTTCATGTTTTAGCGTCTTTTTTCGAATTTTGGATCCAATTAAAGGTAAACTGTACAAAAAGATCAGCGTCAAAAGGTAGCTTAAACCGGCCTCAATTAAAGCGGTAATGGTATCTGTGATAAGCCATTGACCGCTTTGTATATACGTGAACAGTGCCCGTGTCATACCTGTACTCAGAAGGACAACATAGGGAAGCAATTGGTACTCTTCCTTCTTAATCACTTTAACCACAAATGCCCGAACGAGAACAAAGACTACAATGGCCGAAAAAGCAAATAAACCTTGCCAAAGATCCACAGT
This sequence comes from Tuberibacillus sp. Marseille-P3662, assembly GCF_900178005.1. NCBI lineage: Bacteria > Bacillati > Bacillota > Bacilli > Caryophanales > Sporolactobacillaceae > Tuberibacillus > Tuberibacillus sp. Marseille-P3662. Next base: position 14,407 of record NZ_FXBS01000005.1, read on the forward strand.
CGAGGCCCCTACCACCAAACTAACAAAGGCAAGTAAACGCTTGTCCGGTTTTAATAGAAATACCGCTGCAAAGAAGGGCGTAATAAAGGGAGCCATATCCGATAAAATCACGGCACGACCTAATAACAATCCAACCACCAGACATAATGTTTCCCACCGCCCTAACACATTCATAACGGTTTTTTTTACGAACTGAACCCATTGCTGTAAGTAGTGCCTGCTTGGTTTATTCGTATAAGTCTGTGCAACGTTGCTATCTTCCAATTTATGTATCATCCCATGCACCACCCGTAAATAATTATTGTATGATTCATTAAACCATAGGATGACTACACATTTTGTCAAAACAAGAAGACAAGACTAAAAAAGTCTTCGACGATTTTCAAGATGGATTGTCAAAAAAGCAAAACATTAGCGAAAAGATTCACTTTTCAATAATAATGATGGCGGCCTAACCGGAAAACAGTGTAACAAGTTGTCAAAACAGCGAGGAGATTGACCCTGAAAAAATTTGAATAAAAATAAAGAACTCACTGACCCTTTTCATGGGCAGTGAGTTCTTATCTATCTCATTATAACAAACGGCAACAAGTTAGGACTTTCTTGCGCCACGATTATTGCGCTTGGAATCGTCTTGTCGGCGCAGTGCCGATTGACGTTCTTCGCTGTCTTTTAAGAAGCGGTTCATTTTATCCTCGAAGCTTTGTTTCTTTTGCCGAGGAGGTCCGCCCCCACGTTTTGATTTGGGACGATCAACAGCTTTACGAATCGATAAACCAATTTTGCCATCGTCCTCAACTTTGAGCACTTTAACAGTTACTTGGTCACCGACAGATAAAACGTCATTGATATCTTTCACATAGCGATCAGCAACTTCACTGATATGAACAAGTCCTGTCTTACCGCCAGGCAAATCAACAAACGCCCCAAAACGTGTAATGCCTGACACTTTTCCTTCCAACTTGTTGCCTGCTTCGATTGTCATAAAAGCAATGCTCCTCCTAAAACCTGAAAATGTAATAATTAATTTTATTATATATATATGAATTTGAGCCTGTCAACGATTGTCATTTTCCACGGAGGAGAAGATGATTTCATTGTCATCAGACAGAAAGTAATCCTTACGGGCCAATTGCCCAATATAATCCGTATCATGTAACAATTTAATTTCCCGATTTAATGCAGTTTTATGCTGTTTGGCGTCATCTAATTTCGCTTGAAGTTGTTCTTTGTTTTGTTTCTTAGCGTCTAACTGCTCCATTCTTGAATCAAGGACAGATACCATACTCCCAATGACGAGTAACATAAGAATAAAAAAGGCGGATAAACGTCTGATTAGACCTATGCGGCGTTTACGTCGCAATTCATCCATATGTTGCAATTCATGCGTATAATCTGAACGGATGTGGGCTACCCGTTGTTTTTTACTTGCTATACCCAAATCAAACACCCCTAATCTGGTTTAAACCATTGTATGACCTTCTGTAATTGCTTTTTGATTGTCGTTAAAAATGACATCAACTGGTTCAGCCATTTCGTTGCTTTGACTTTCAAATAATCAGGGATGATCAATCGAAATAACCATTTAAACGGCAGATAAACGGCAGATAAAATAAATAGTACAACAGCGAGGATAAATCTACTTATTATCTTACCTAAATTCAGCAAAAGCTGCAATAGGAATATGGTAGGTTGTATGATTAAATGGTATAGCAAACGTTTAAAAAAGCCGATAATATGCCCAATAATTGATATGAAACGTTCCAATAAATTCTTATAGATTCCCTCTAATAATGCTTTATAGGCAGAGAAACCAACACCTAATGCCAATAGCAAATAGAAGCGGATCTGGCCTTCATTCAATTCAAGCAAGACCCAAAAGACGAGTAGACCCTGGATGATCCAGAAGAGAATATCACTCACAAATAGTGTTATCGTACGACGGTGTTTAGGATTCACAAAGCGGTGGTAGGTGGCTAACGATAGACCGAACCACCCACCCATGGCAGTCATAGCAAGTAAGGTTGTAAATTGCTCTGAAAGTGTCATTTGAATAGCTTACTGAAGAACCCTTTACCTTGTTCTCCATATTGCTCATCGAGATAACTGATATCCGATACTTTTCCCTCGATGACAACAACGCCTTGTTCAACATTTAAGTTTTGCATTTTCAATTGACTGCCCTTAACAGCAAGGTATCCCATCACGGTTTCCAGCAAAAACTCTTCATGATCAAAACTCTCCACATGCTTAACACCGGTGATTTCAATATTTTTTCGGCCCTTCATGACAATATCATGATTAGGCTGATGCCTGTCCTTATCTAATGAATGATTTGGGTAATATTGTTCCAATGTCCATCCCCCTCTCTAATGTTATTGCTATGAGGGTAATGATCCATTTAGAACAAGCTTCTTTAAAAGATAGTTTCAACTAACGTAAGAAAATTGATCACAAAGGGAGCGTTCAACTAGAAACATCTCCTGAGTGTGAGAACACTGAACGGACTCACTTCTTGCGAGCCAAAAAACCTCCATCAAAATGATAGAGGGGCTTTAAGCATTAATGGATTCTTCACGGATAATTGCATACAAGTCTTCCGCCGACTCTTTCTTGACTGTATCCTGCAAATGCTGCACTTTCACCGTTAATACGCGATGACCGTAGCGGATAGTGACTTCATCACCTAATGTGAGATTCGTACCTGCTTTAGCCGGTTGATCGTTAACAAGCAATCGATCTTGTGCGGCCATTTCTTTGGCCACAGTCCTTCGTTTCACTAAACGCGAGACCTTTAAAAACTTATCAATTCGCATTACTTCACAGCTTCCTTCAATTTATTACCAGGACGGAAAGCAGGCACAGTTGAAGCCGGAATATCAATGGCCTCTCCTGTTTGAGGATTGCGACCTTTTCGGCTTGAACGTTCGCGTGCTTCAAATGTTCCAAATCCAACCAGCTGAACCTTTTCGTTATTGCTTAACGCATCGGCAACTTCATCTAGAACACCGTTCACCACTGCCTCAACATCTTTCTTAGCTAAACCTGTCTCATCTGCAATATTATTGACCATCTCATTTTTATTCATCTTATCAATACCTCCTTGGCACATCTGTACATGCTGCCATTTTTGTTGGCTTGCGAGCTTTTAACTATTCTACCAAAAAGTATTCTCTATTAAAACTTATTCTCCTGCTTCTTTTGCTAAAAATATCTTAGCTTCCTCCCATATCTCATCCATTCTGTCCAAACTCATGGATGATAGACTCACACCTTGTTCCTCGGCATATCTTTCAATATATGAAAATCGCTCATAAAACTTCTTATTTGTCCGTTGTAAGGCTATTTCTGGATGAATGTTATAGTGGCGGGCTACATTGACCAAAGCAAACAATGCATCCCCCAATTCATCAAGCGTAGACTCATGAGAATCCATCAAGCTCTGTTTGACTTCATCGAGTTCTTCATAAACTTTGGCCCAGACAGGTTCATCTTCGGACCAATCAAAGCCAACCTTAGCTGCTTTCTTTTGATATTCAAAAGCCTTATTGAGTGGCGGCAAAGCTTTACCTACATCCCAAAGCAAACCATGTGACCGATGTTGTTTGTTCGTTTCATTGGCTTTAATCGCATCCCAATTTTGCATCACATCTTCAGCTGTGTCTGCTTGTCCGTCACTAAATACGTGGGGATGGCGGCGAATCATTTTCTCCGTAAGTCCATAAATGACATCGTCAACAGCAAAATAACCGTTATCTTCCCCGATTTGGGCATGTAGCATCACTTGCAACAACACATCGCCTAGCTCCTCTGCAATATGTTCATCGTCTTCATCATCAATGGCATCTATCACTTCATAGGCTTCTTCTAGTAAATACGGTTTCAAAGATTCGTGCGTCTGCTTTCTGTCCCACGGGCAGCCGTTCGGCCCTCTAAGGGTCCCTATCACTTGTCGCAGCTTGGCAAATGTATGGTACAAGTAACGCTCATTAGACACTGGTGGCACATACACACTCGTTAAATTGTCTGTCGTGAAATCATGATCTAACTTAGACAACGGCACCTTAATGACCTGTTCATTCTGGCCACCCGCAGCTGTCACAATCGTAACTTCATAATCCGGCGGAAGATGTTCGAGTAAATTGAGCTTTACTTCTGACGCAATGATCGCATCATAAACCTGGCAAATAATCATATGTTGCTGTAAGGGTAGTTGATCGGTCTCAAGTGACATAGCATCCATTAAGGAAAAGCCTTCAATAGGGTCAATCCCTAAAGCCGTAAGCATTGGATCGATAAAACTGTGACCCCCTTGAATATGGATCACAACGTCGTAAGCTTCAGACCACTCCTGCAAGAGCTTGACCGTCCTTTCAGCGACTTGGGGATGTCCTGGGACAGCATAAATAATCTCTTGTCCTTGAGCTGTCTCCAGCAATTCCTGGGCAATCGCTTCATACACTTCAGGAAAATTCTCATACTGCTCGTAAACCGAATCAAAACTTTGACACCTAACACCATCTTGCTTTAATTGGTCTACCACAGGGTGCTTGTCCGTTCTTACATAAATATCACCTTTTTGTTGCAATAAACGATATATACCGATTGACAACTGTTCGATATCATCTGCACCTAAACCAACAATGTTAATTGTCCCCGCCATTTCACCCATCCTTATCACGTCAAAATACTTGCCTTATTTTACCCTCCAGTATAACCATAATCTTTTCAAAAATAAACTAAGGAAGCCTTTAGGCACTTAAAGAGGATGGAACAAAAGTATATTGGTCACAAAATAATCCGAACTTGTTGATTAATCAGTTCGGATTATTTGTTGAAAATGGCATTCCTGTCGTCGCTTCGTCAACATACGGCGCTTTCCGCGGGCACGGCCTCAGCTAACTTGGTCAAGAAAACCACTTAACCAAGTGGATCTTCGGCTCGTGCTCCTGCATCTTCAAGCTCATTCAGAGAAGCAAGATGCTTCGTCGCAGTCCAAAGAAGCATATTCTAAGGCGTCTCGTATTTTAACTACGCTTAGACCTTGCTTTCATATCTTATTGTTCGCCTTTTAAGTATTCTGTTTTAGATTTGTCCCAGTCTCAATTTATTGCTCCATTTGTCGTGCTAAAAATCCAGCGGCTGTATTAGCCAGCTTTTCTTCAATTTCACTCAGTTCTGTTTGTTCTTTAGCTACTAGACAAACGGCTCCAATAGGGTCACCACTAGCCACAATCGGAGCAACAACATATGCACCTGCCTGATCTTGGCTTCCCTCAACCAGTGCGCCTCCATCTGTTACCCTAACGGTCTGCCGATTTTCCATGATTGTCTCAACTTCTGAACTCACATTTTTATCTAAGTATTCCTTTTTTGAACCACCAGCAATCGCTATTAAAGCATCACGATCAGATATAAATACAGGATGGCCGGAATGTTCGGCTAACGCTTCTGCATATTCTTGTGCAAAATCACCTAACTCACTAATGGGTGAATATTTTTTTAAGATGACTTCACCCTCACGGTCAACGAAAATTTCAAGCGGATCACCTTCACGAATACGTAAAGTGCGTCTGATTTCCTTCGGGATAACGACGCGACCTAAATCATCAATACGACGTACAATTCCAGTTGCTTTCATTCTAGATGCCTCACTTTCAGGTTATATGTTATCTGATGATGTAAGAAGATGCCATGTTTTCCTGCCCATATTATTTGCGTCGTTACCCATTCTATACATTCTTATAAAATTTTTGGTGTCTATGCCGCTTTCCGTTGGCTTTTGTATATTTTCTCAAAAACATTCGCCAGCTGTTCAATTTGCTGACTTGTATGCTCCCGAGCATTCGTTTTGACTGTCAACTTTATTTTTTGATTGTCAGCGCCCAAACCAATATGTCTTCCTAAATCACTTACGGTCTGAAATAAAGCTACACGATCGATTTGTTCCGATCCCGCTTCGCTAAATATCACGATAAATTGGTCTTTTACGCGTTTAATGGACTCGATATACAGATCATTGGCATAGACTCTCATACGAGAAATTTTAAATAAGTCTATAACTTCACGAGGATAATCCCCAAACCGATCGATCATCTCATCTTCAAGATCCTGAATGTCCTTCATGGTTTCAACAGATTTAAACCGTTTATACATCTCTATTTTTTGTAGGGAATCACTGATATATGCCTCAGGAATATAGGCATCAGCATCAATTTCAATTGTTACATTGTTATCTCCGGAGACGATTCCCGGCTGTTCATCAGAAGACTCTGCAGATCCGGCCTTCCTTTCCTCAATAGCATCCTTAAGCATTTTTGAATAGAGATCAAAGCCGACAGAATCAATGAATCCATGTTGCTCGGCACCAAGTAAGTTTCCAGCACCACGAATCGACAAATCACGCATAGCAATTTTAAAACCCGATCCTAATTCGGTGAATTCCTTAATGGCTTCAAGTCGCTTTTCGGCAACCTCATTCATGATTTTATCCCGCTGATACGTGAAATAAGCATAGGCCACTCGATTAGAACGGCCGACACGCCCGCGCAATTGATATAACTGTGACAATCCCATACGGTCTGCATCGTGAACAATCAGTGTATTCACATTTGGAATGTCCACGCCAGTTTCAATAATCGTTGTACTGACCAGCACATCATAGGCACCCTCTAGGAAATCCAACATAACTGCTTCAAGCTCGGTTTCCTTCATTTGCCCATGGGCAAAAGCAACGCGTGCATCAGGCACCAACGTAGAAATATGTTCGGCCATCTGCACAATTGACTCCACCTTGTTATATAGAAAATAAATTTGTCCACCGCGCCCCAATTCTCGTTCAACGGCTTCACGGATCAACGCGCCATTATGCTCCGTCACATAGGTTTGCACAGGAAAGCGGTTCTCGGGTGGTGTCTCAATGACTGATAAATCACGGACCCCGAGCATCGACATATGGAGCGTTCTCGGAATGGGTGTGGCTGTCAAAGTTAACACATCGACATTGGATTTCAATTGTTTAATCTTTTCCTTATGAGTAACGCCAAATCGTTGTTCTTCATCAACAATCAACAAACCGAGGTCTTTGAATTTAATATCTTTAGATAATAAACGATGCGTTCCGATCACCATGTCGACCGTACCTTTTTCCAAACCCTTAATCGTCTCATTTTGTTCCTTTCGTGAACGAAAACGACTGAGCATGCCGATATTAACAGGAAAATCAGAAAAACGTTCTCGTGTCGTCTCAAAATGCTGTTGCGCTAAAATGGTTGTCGGTACAAGAAAAGCGACTTGTTTGCCTTCTGCAATGGCTTTAAATACAGCACGTAAAGCGACTTCAGTTTTGCCATAACCCACGTCACCACACAACAATCGATCCATTGGACGAACACTTTCCATATCGGCTTTGATTTCAGTTACAGCTCGCAACTGATCCTCTGTTTCCGGATAAGGGAAGGCTTGTTCAAACGCCTGTTGCTCCGAACTATCTTGTTCAAAGGCATGACCTCGACTCGCTTCGCGTTGGGCATACAAATTAATAAGATCATCAGCAATATCTTGAACAGAGGATTTTGCCCGATTTTTAACCTTTTTCCACTCACTGCCGCCTAATGTATATAACTTCGGCTCTTTACCTTCAGAGCCAACATATTTTTGTACTTGATCAATATTTTCAACGGGAACATACAGTTTGTCGTTGCCTTTGTAATGAATTTGCAAGTAATCTTTATGAACACCATGAACCTCAAGCGTCTCGATGCCTATATATTTCCCGATTCCATGGTCAATATGGACAACGTAGTCACCCACCTTAAGCTCATTATAGTCTTTAAGGCGTTCCGCGTTAGACACCTTTTGTTTTCGTGGGGTTCTTGTTTTCTTGCCCTTATTGGCGAACACTTCGCTTTCGGTAATAACGGCTAATTTTTGCTCCGGGAGTTCAAACCCAGCCGCTAATGGCATAGGGATAATTTGCCTTGTTCCTCGCTCCGGATACGATTGCTTATCTACCAATTGTGCCTTGATATCATAGTCTTCCAAAATATTGGCCATACGTTCAGCCCGCTGACTATCAGAAGCTAAAAAGACTACTGCATAGCCACTTTTCTGCCAACGCTGACATTCATTATTTAACACATTCATCTGTCCATGAAAACTCTGCATAGAACGGGAACTCATGTTCATCACATTTTGCGGATGAATGTTAGGATTGTTCCGCAAAAATAAAGATAAATAAAGCATCGGATGCCGGCTAGCTGATAAAAAGTCATCCCACTCAATTGAAAGCGTGACGTCTGTCGTCGCTTCACCTTTTTCAATCAGCGCTGTCTTCCATTCAGCTTCTTCGCGATCAAGACGCTCAGCCATTTCTTGAATCCTACTAATTTCATCCATAACAAGTAACGTGTTCGAATCAACATAATCTAATAGCGTCGCTGGCTGATCGTAACAAAAGCATGTGTATTTTCCCACGCCTTGAAAAAACTGCTCTTCCTTCAATTGTTCAATCTCATAGCCTATCTTTTCTGTCAACTGTTCCTTAACTTCTTTGCTTTTCACCTTTTTAAGCGTCTTCGCTAACTGGCCCTCCAAAGCTTCAGCTGCATGTTGGTATTGATCCGAATACAAAAGCATTTCTTTTGCCGGACCAATTTCAATGGACTTAAGCTGATCTAGTGACCGCTGCGTATGACTATCAAAATAACGAATTGAATCAACTTCGTCATCAAACAATTCAATCCGAACCGGGTTCTGATCTGTTAATGAAAAAATATCAATAATACCACCGCGAACACTATATTCACCAGGTGCGGATACCATCGTTACTCGTTCATAACCCAAGGCATTCAATTGTTCCAGGATATGGTCAATATTAATGACATCCCCTAATTGGAAGGGCATCAAACTTTTTTTCCATAATTCTTTGGGCGGCAAAAGCCTTTTCATGCCCGCAATCGGAGCGATAATGATACCGCGTCCCCCACATGCTAAAAAATTTAGCACTTCTAACCGCCCAGAACGCAGTTCAGGGCTCTGAGCGGCAATTTCAGAAGCAATTAAATCATTAACAGGATAAAGGTATACGGATGACTGATCCAACAACTCTTCTAAATCTTCATATAATTTCTGTGCTTGATAAAGATTGTGAGTCACCACAACCATCGGCTTAGACCGCTTTTCAAATAGTGAAGCGATCCATAACGATTTTGATGCATTTGTCAGTCCAGCCACAAGCTGCTGGTTCATTCCGTCAGCAAATCCATCAATAACTGTATCTATTTCCGCAACTTCTTGAGCAAAATATTGCTTCAGTCCCTCCATCAGGACGCTCCTCCCTTAGAAACAACAAAATGCCTTGGCGGGTGACCAAAGCCTTTATTGAATAAATGAATCTAATTCATGAAAATGTGGATTTCGTTCCAATGCCTCCTGGCAGTCTTCACAAATCGCTGAGACATGAACATTCCCTAATTGATCATATTGTACCATGTCTTGGCGGTCTTCGCTGGATAACTGATCAAATCCTAATTGATGGGTAGAAAAGCGTTGCCCATTAATTTGCCCGATCCCAACACCGCAGTGCCTGCAATTATAAAAAATGTCCATTATTTCCGCCTCCCAGCTTCATTCATTGGCTAGGAATAGTATCGGCACTCATAAGCGGTCTTATTCATTGGTTAAAATCATTCATCACTTGGTTGAAGGGTTTTTCACACCAAGCGAAGGAAGCATTCGCTGCACGGTCAATGACATCATCGATTTGACTTTGTTGTTCTGCATCAAACTTTTTGAGAACATAATCGATAACCTTATGTTGACCATCTGGACGTCCAATCCCTACACGCACGCGTTTAAAATCACGCGAGCCTAGGTGGGCAATAATGTCCTTGATACCATTATGACCTCCAGGACCACCCGTTTGTCTGAGTCGAAGTCGACCTACAGGTAAATCCAAATCATCATAAACGACTAATAACTGATCTAACGGGATTTTATAAAAATTCATCAACGGTGCAATCGCTTCACCTGATAAATTCATATAAGTTAAAGGCTTAACAAGAACAACATCTTCATTACCTAGAGTTGTCTTTTCAAAAAGGGCATTAAATTTGGTCTTCGTTAAGGTCACATTGTGTGCATCACAAATGTGGTCAATAATGTCGAATCCGATATTATGCCGCGTATGTTCAAATTTTTTCCCGGGATTGCCCAGCCCCGCTATTAATTTCATTGTTGCCACTCCTATTAGTCCTTTAAAGAGGTTTTGCTGGCTTTTAGCGTATCTTTAAAAACAGTTTATTATCAATGCTAAAAATTTATACTAAAAAGGCGCAACCTAACAGGTTACGCCTGCTCGTCCATTTTATTGGTTATCTTGTTCACCGTCTTGAACTTCTTCACCTTTGTCTTGAATCACTTCTGTCCCATCAGTTCCTTCATCATCTTCATCCTCAACGTTTCTGCCCGGAGGAATAATGGTGACAACAGGCTCTTCGGGATCATCCAGCAACTCATAATTTCCTGAAACTGTTAATTCAGAAATTTGCACGGTGTCACCGATGTTTAATTCGGAAATATCAACTTCAATGACACTTGGAATGTCGGCTGGCTTGGCCCTTACATTCAATTCATTAAGTGAATGCTGTAGAATGCCGCCTTCTTTTTCACCCGGAGAATCACCTGTTGTGTGAACAGGAACGACGGAATCCATCTCGGTATCCATATCAACTTGTAAAAAGTCAATGTGGATCATTTCATCCTTTAAACGATCCTTTTGAATATCGTGGGCCATCACGGAATATTGCCGTTCGCCATCAATATCTAACCGGAGAACACCGTTTCGACCCACCCTTTGAAAAATTCGGGTCATTTCATTTTCAGATACAGCGATAGCTGTATTATCCGCTTTTTGTCCATAGACAACCGCAGGAATCTGTCCTTGATGTCTGATCTTTTTTGTCATTGATTTGCTGGAATGGTCTCTAGACGTTGCTTTTAGTTCTGTTACCAAAACAGACACTCCCTTTAAAAATCATTTTGAGTACGCCCGAGTAGACTTCCTTGCTAAAATGATATCATTATGCTTAGCGAAGCGGGGAAGTGCTCGCTTTCTACATCTACCATTCCCAATTATTATACCATTTAAAACTTAGGGTTCAAAATAGCCTGTCAGTTCAAATTGGCTTAAAAACAGCGACAATCATCAATCACTTAATCAAACAGCTTACTAACGGAAAGTTTCTCATGAACCCTGATAATAGCTTCACCCAGCAAAGGCGCAAAAGATAATTGAGTGACTTTATCAATATTTTTCTCTTGCGGCAATGGAATTGTATTCGTAACCACGAGTTCGCTGATGCTTGAATGCTCAATACGTTCAATAGCAGGCCCAGACAAAACGGGGTGTGTACAACAAGCAAAGACTTCTTTTGCCCCATTTTCGATCAAAGCATTAGCAGCCAGAGTAATGGTTCCAGCAGTGTCAATAATATCATCAATCATAATCGCCGTTTTTCCTTCAATCTGACCCACAATATTCATCACTTCAGCGACATTTGGCTTGGGTCGCCTTTTGTCAATTATAGCAATTGGCGCCTTGAGACGATCAGCCATTTTCCGGGCACGAGTGACGCCGCCATGATCCGGTGAAACGATGACGATATCATCAAGGTTCTTACTCTCAAAATACTCGGATAAAATAGGTACACCTAGCAACTGATCGACTGGAATATCGAAGAATCCTTGAATTTGTGTAGCATGAAGATCTGTGGTAATCAGTCTGGTGGCCCCGGCCGTTTCTAACAAATTGGCCACCAGCTTAGCTGTAATCGGCTCTCTTGCCCGTGCCTTCCGATCTTGACGAGCGTAACCATAATATGGAAGTACGACATTAATTGTTTTTGCAGATGCTCTCTTTAAGGCGTCAATCATGATTAAAAGTTCCATCAAATGTTGATTGACAGGTTCACTCGTTGATTGGATAACATAGACATCACAACCACGAATACTTTCTTCAAGGTTAATTTGAATTTCACCGTCACTAAACGTTTTTACCGAGGATTTCCCTAAATTAATACCGATATGTTTGGCAATGTCTTCGGCAAGGTCCTTGTTCGAATTCAGAGAAAAAACCTTTAAATTGGGATCCAAATAATTTGCCATGCGAAGGGCCTCCATTGTGTTATTGTTTCTTTTGATTCAGTTTCGTCGCGTAGCCTTCTTTGTTACTTTGCCTTGAACGGGCAATCGCCAAATCATGCTCATTGACATCATCAGTAATCGTTGAACCAGCTGCGACAAAAGCACCTTTACCGACAGTGACAGGCGCAACTAAATTCACATTGCAGCCAACAAAAGCACCATCGCCAACCTTTGTCAGATGCTTATTCTGACCATCATAATTAACAGTGATTGAACCACAACCTAGATTAACCTCACGACCAATCTCAGCATCACCGACATAACTCAAGTGTGAAGCCTTACTGCTATCACCTATTGTCGATTTTTTAACCTCAACAAAGTTCCCCACCTTGACGTCATTAGACAATGTACTTTGTGGCCGAATATGAGCGAACGGTCCAATATTCACGTGATCACCGACAGTGCTCTTTGAAACTACGGATTGTTTGATGACTGTTCCATTACCAATGTCACTATCCATGATTTCAGAATTAGGACCCATCTCACAGTCGTCTCCGATTGTGACCTTCCCTTTAATCACCGTACCTGGATAAATCACAGTATCGTAACCAATCTTAGCATCAGTCGATATATAAGTATCGTCAGGATTAATAAGCGTGACCCCCGCGCGCATATGTGCCTCATTAATCCGCTTCTGCATCAATCGTTCTGCCTTAGCTAAAGCCACGCGGTCATTGATACCAATGGTTTCTTGCGCTGAACCACCGCTATAACCCGAAACTTTTTCATGCCTTTGACACAGAATTTCAATCACATCCGGTAAGTAATATTCCCCTTGAACATTATCATTATTTACTTCCTGTAGTGAGTGAAATAATTTTTGATTATCAAAACAATAGATCCCGGTATTAATCTCCGTAATTTTTTTGTCAGATGCATGAGCATCTTTTTCTTCAACAATACGTGCAACCCGACCATTATCTTGACGGACGATACGACCGTAACCCGTTGGATCATCTTGAAAAGTGGTCAACACGGTTGCAGCCGCTTCCTCGCGCTCATGGTAAGTAAGAAGCTGGTCAATCGTCTCAGCTGTTACCAGCGGGGTATCCCCGCACAGGACCACCGTTGTCCCTTCCTTTGCTGCTAGAATAGGCGCCGCTTGCTGGACAGCATGACCCGTCCCCAGTTGTTCCGTTTGAACGGCATATTGTGTTGCGTCACCTAATTGTGTTTGCACCTGATCAGAGCCATGACCCACAATCGTTACAATATCTTCAAAGGGAAGCGTCCCTACTTGGTCAACAATATGTTGAACCATCGGTTTTCCACAAACCTGATGGAGGACTTTATATAACTTTGATTTCATTCTCGTCCCTTGCCCCGCTGCTAAAATGACAGCAAATCTATTCGACATGAGGTAACCTCCAAACCAACTTGTCAATCCACTAATGAATATAGCTTAAAGCAACGATTTTTTCAAGAATACAGTAAAAAGGAACCTAAAATAGGTTCCTTTTTTAACAGAAAAAACTATGAAGCTCCGGCTTCTTCATAAGCCGATTCAACCCCACCAACACGGGTGTATTCATCTAATACCGCGGTTTGTATTTTTTCACGTGTCCCTGAATTAATCGGGTGGGCAATATCACGAAATTCACCATCCGGAGTTCGCTTACTTGGCATCGCCACAAACATGCCATTGTTCCCATCAATCACCCGAATGTCATGGACAACAAATTCGTTATCAATGGTAATTGATGCAATAGCTCTCATGCGACCATCCGTGTTTACTCGTCGCAGTCTGACATCAGTTATTTCCATTTATTAGGCACCACCTTTTCCCATATATTAGAGACTATTACAATGTTTCAACAAAAACATTGAAATTCCTGCATTGAATATGAAAAAAAGTCGAAAAATTTTAAACGGACTATTTTACTAAGGCTATTGCTTCCATTTCAACGGCGGCACCTTTTGGTAGACGTGAGACTTCTATACATGAACGGGCCGGCAAATGATCGGTGAAATATTGCCCATAAATATCATTAACCACCGAGAAGTCACCCATATTTGTAATGAAAACGGTGGTTTTGATGACTGTTTCTAGCGATGCCCCTGCACTTTCTAGAACGGCCTTAATATTAGCAAAGACTTGATGGACCTGAGCTTCCAAATGGTGATCCTCCATAGTCCCATCAGGTTTTAAGGGGATTTGCCCTGAGCTATAAAATATGTTGTTAACGACCATCCCTTGAGAATATGGGCCCACAGCCTCTGGAGCCTGATTAGTATAAGTCGTTTTCATGCCAATTGACCTCCTTATAATAGTTAAAATAACTGCCGTTTTCAATCGATAATTGTTCACCTTCAGATATAGATAACTTTAACAACGACACATAGTCATCAACCAACTTATCTTCTTCTTTGGTTTCAACTAAAACCGCCGCACCAGCCACCACCGCATCAAATTCTTGGATTAAATTTTTCATGCCTCGAATCGTTCCGCCCGCTTTCATAAAATCATCAATAATAAGGACACGAGCACCTGGCGTTAAACTTCTTCTTGGTAAGACCATCGACTGAATCCGTTTCGTTGAACCTGACACATAGTTAATGCTGACCGTTGAACCCTCGGTCACTTTACTGCTTTTACGGGCAATGACAACCGGCGTATTAAGCTGTGACGCTACTGCATACGCTAATGGGATGCCTTTTGTCTCCACTGTGATAATGGTATCAATCGAATCACCCGCATAGATTGAGGCTATAAGCTGTCCAATACTTCGGATAAAAGCAGGCTGACCGAGGATATCCGTCATATATAAATAACCCCCGGGAAGTAACCGGTTACCGCTCGCTAATTGTTCTTCTAAATCCTTGAGGAATGCAGCTGCTTGTGCCTTTTGAACAAAAGGCACATATATCACCCCGCCTGATGCACCGGCAATCGTTTTTAACCAACCTACCCCTTGGCTTTCAAAATTTTGCTTAACAATCACTAAATCCTCACTGATCGAGGACTTAGCTGATTCATATCGTTCAGAAAAAAACGATAGTGAAACAACCTCATGGGGATGACTCAAAAGATAATGGGTCATATCCACTAATCGACCACTTCGCTTCATTTTCATAAGCCACCACCTAAAACACGAATATTTATATATAAATATTAAACAATTATTCGTATTTAATCAAGAGCAGATTGCGCACCATATAATCTAACCGCATGAACATAATGGCAAAAACCATTTAGGCTATTGTAAATCCTCTGCGCCCGGGATTCATGACGAATCAAGCCAAATACCGTGGGCCCGCTGCCTGACATAAGGACACCGTCAGCATCCATACGAATCATGTGCTCCTTAATTTGTTTGACTTCAAGATACTTCTGCATCGTCACATTTTCAAGCGTATTTCCCATCAAGGCACACATGCGCCTATAATCTTGCTGTTCAATGGCACGAACCATAGCCGAAACATTAGGATGATCGGCTTGATTTAAATTCAAACCGCCATAGACCTCAGCTGTCGACACCGATAGATCTGGTTTAGCCAAAACAACCCAACACGAGGGCGGACTAGGTAACGGCTGAATATCATTTCCTCGCCCTGATGCCAGCGCTGTACCGCCGTTAATGCAGAAACTAACATCCGATCCAATTTGTGAAGCAAGATCCATCATTGTTGTTGTTGACATGTTCAAATCCCACAATTTATTTAAAGCTCGGATCGTCGCGGCTGCGTCACTGCTGCCACCAGCTAACCCCGCAGCTACAGGAATATGTTTGTTAATGTTGATTTTAATGCCTTGATTAATGTTATAGTTTTGCTTAATGAGTTCCGCTGCTTGAAAAGCTAAATTTCTCCTGTCTTCAGGAATAAAGGTAGCTGAAGAGACGATATTAATATCATCGGTGGGTTGTTCAATGATTTCAATGCGATCCGATAGATCAATGGTTGTCATGATCATATTGACTTCATGATAGCCATCATCACGTTTATGTAAAACATCTAGCGAAAGATTAATCTTCGCCGGTGCCTTTTCAACAATCCTCAATTTTTTCACCTGCTTCAATTGATGTTCTGATAACATCATAAAACGTAAAAAGCCGGAGGACAAGCCTCCGGTTTGCTCAGTAACACTTATTTATCTTTGTCAGCTAGTTGCCTTTCACCCATTTCAATAGCCGCCTTGACCATATTACCCGCATCACGAGCTCTAATACCGCCCCACCCTTCTTGTTGAACGGTATCATAAATGCCCAATTCCTTGGCTATTTCATCTTTAAATTGGTCAGACATAATACTGCGTCGTCTCCCCATTACAGACAACCCCCTTCATGTACTGAGCAGTCTTTAGTATTTGTTTAGGGGGCAAAAATTATGTTCTTGTTTTTTGTATAACTGTGAGTTAAGTATGTCATTAGCTTAATCTAAATTCTGTGAACTTACAAGCAGTGAGACGTAACGTCCTACTGCCCGCTTACTGCTGCCTCTCCCGAAAAAGATAATTCAACGGTTGCAGTCAGCACATCAGTATAGCTGTACGATACACGTTCGTAAGCATTCTGTTCCTCATCCAGTCGTACAATAAAAACGGATGGATAAGTTTCTTCCAGAACGCCCTCTCTGTGAATGGTTTTGCGTCGACCACCGTTGGCTGTAAGTGTTAATTTCTCTCCAACTTTTTCATCTAAAGAGCTCTTAATATCCAATAAGGTCTTTGGCATCGTATAACCCACCTCGTTTAAGGTTAACCAAATTATAACACTTTTCGACTTGATTTGTCAAATAAACATCAAATTATAGCAATCAAGCGCCGATGCTGTCAATTATTAAATCTAGATATAGAGTGCCCAATATTTGTATGTAGCATTCATTTGAATATGATTCAAAGAGTTATTGGGGCGGGTCATGATAAGGCATACCTGTTCTAAGGATTCCCCGGGTTTCTACACCACCGAGTCCTTTTGTTCCTGACATCGTATTTCTAACAACATCCCATACATGAACTTGATCCGTAAATGAGGTAAAACTAATTTTGGCAACCAAATAAACGGGATCAAGTGCATGAATATTAATTCTTGAAGGTGAGCTTGCAAAATTAGCACCTGCTCGTATTAACTTTTCAAAATGAGATTGACACGCACCGGCAAAAATGACAAGTTGATCCAAATGAGAAACATGGTAGCGCACTTCTTTAACCGTCCGTATAAAGTGGCTAGAATGACGATAGGCTTTGATATCATCAGTCGGCCCTTTACTTTTAACATAGGCGTCATGACCTGTTAATACTAGGATATCAGGGCGCACTTGTTTCACTAATTTTGGGACAGCATCCGGCATGTCTGTTTCTTTGACATGTTTACCGATAACAGGAACTCCTAATTTGTCATAGACACGAAGACATTTTTTTAAGTAATTAGGATCACCATCTATGTGGAGGACACGCCCCGGCATTTCAAAGTGTTGAACTGATGCACGGTAGGCATTCGATGATGTGTATTCACGCTTCGATTTTAGTAATTGGTAATCTTGGTGAAACAGGCGGTTTGAATCGTGTTCAAGTTGCTGGTATCGCCGCTCTTTCTGTTTCCGTTTTTCTTCACTGACCAACTCGAGATCATCAAGCGGTGCATCCGCATATAAACGCAAGTCCTCCCCAGAAAGCTCGGCAATCCCGCGATCATGATAAATGGTGACGATGCGAAAGAACACATCGCCGTCGTATGATTTGCGTGCAACAATGTCACCTTCATGAATAGCCATGGATATCCTCCTTGATGTTTGTGAAGGATCGGCAAAAAACAGCCTTATGACCACTATATGCACGAAGGCAGATTTTGATGACCACGATTACTTGTGGAGGTGGGCTTGAAGATAGGCACTGAGGTTGGCATATTCAAAAATCGTTAAAGTTTCTCCGCGTCTCGATGGTTCGATACTAGCCTTGTTTAGACAATCCACAATTAAAGGTTTGTCGTCCTTAGATAACAAATTATTCATTAAATTGTTTAACAATGTCTTGCGCCTTTGGGCAAAACTGGCTTTAACAACTTTGAAAAAGAAGTCCTCATCGGAGACGTCAACTTGTTTTTCTTTCCTAATATCCAGTTTGATCACGGACGAATCAACGTTGGGTTGCGGTACAAACACGGTCTTAGGAACGTTCATAACGACTTTCGGTTCCGAGTGATATTGAACGGCCACAGATAAACTGCCATAACTTTTATCTCCCGGGTCCGCCTCCATCCGATCAGCAACCTCCTTCTGAATCATAACGACCACGCTGGAAACCGGGAGATTTTCCGTTAATAACTTCATAAGAATAGGGGTTGTCACATAATAAGGAAGATTAGCAACCACTATGATTTTACTTTCAGGTCGAAACGTTTGCTCAATCAAGTTTTTCATATCTGCTTTTAACACATCGGCAAAATGAACAGTCGCATTAGGGTAGTCATGCAATGTTTCTTTAAGTAATGGTTTAAGCCGTTGATCAATTTCTAAAGCCAACACACGGTCCGCCTTTTCTGCAAGCACTTGGGTTAGAGCGCCGATCCCTGGGCCAATTTCAATCACGCCTGTGGTTTCATCAACACCTGCTGCATCAACAATTTGATCCAAAATCGTCTCATCAATCAAAAAGTTTTGGCCCAGGCTCTTCTTTAGTACCAAATGATGTTTTGCTAATAATTTTTTTGTTTTCTTAGGATTTGCGATTAATTTCTCTCTAGCACTCATTGTCTTCCTCCTGAAGCACTTGTTTTAAGGCGCTCTCAAATTCGATCTCTGTTACGTGAAAAGCCCTTAACCTTTTATAAAATTGTTTGCCATTCGTGTAACCAATATTAAGAATCTCACCGATTCGCTCACGCCGGATCTTGGACTTTCTGCCGCCAATCAAACCGTTCTCTATTAGCGTATTATAAGAAACAGAGGGTTCCGGATGGGTGGATTCCGTATAAACATTTTCCAGAGATTGACGTATAATATCAGGTGTCGCATGTTCAATGCCTAAACTCTGATGCCGGCCCTTGAAGCCCTGCTGTTTTGTGATAAAGGCATGTTTGCATCCTGGTACTTGTTGACTGATAGCCTTGCGGATCTTTTCACCCGGTATATCCGGGTCCGTGAAAATAATAACCCCTCGCTTATGCTGGGCCCGTTTAATCACTCGAATCAATCGATCATTGACGTCGCTACCGTTCGTTTCAATCGTATCAGCTTGAACAGCATTGTTAATAGCTATGGTATCACTTTTTCCTTCAACAACAATCATTTCCTTGATATACACCATTATTCGCTCCAATAAAAAATATCGTTTGCTATATATTTTAACTTTTTTTATGACAATCTGAAACTTTTTTGTAATCCTATTCGTCATATATATAGACTCCATAAAAAAAGTGCAGGAGTGAGACACTCGCTGCACTGTCTAATTTAACACTTTAACTTTAACCCGTTTAACGCCCCATTGATTTGCTTTGGATTGATTGGAGAAAAACACATCAATCTTACGGCCTTGGATAGCATTGCCCGTATCTCCGGCAACAGCATAACCATAGCCTTCAACATAAACTTTAGTTCCCAATGGGATTACACTGGGATCAACGGCAATGACTTTCTTGTTTGGGTGCTTTTCTAAATTAATACCCGTCGCTGTGGTGCCGTGACATCCGTTACAATTCGCTGTATAGGCTGTGGAGACCATATACATTGTTTTACTATTATCACTGCCCTTGCTGCTCTTACTATGAGAGACTTGGACAGGCTGCGACTCCTTCGTTCCATAAGCAACAATTTTTGGTTTGGTTTTTTTGACAAAATTCGTTTTCTCTAATTGACGCTTAACCACTTTACCGTTTTCTTTGATCACAGTATAGTGTTTGGCTTTCTTGCCCTTTTGGCCATCAGAAATGACGTTCGTATTCCCTTTTGCCATATCCTGATCAGGCCGCTTAACAACGTCATGAGCAACAGTCTCATATTTGACTTTGTTCACCTTATTAACTCTAACAACATTGACATTCATACCTGGCTTAAGTTTGTGATCAAGCCCTGGTTCGATACGGTCATTATTATCCCAGTCAATACCTTTTTGAGTTAAAAATGACTTAACCGTCTGTTTGGTTGCCGTCATTTTTTTAGATTTGCCAGCGACTTTCAACTTAAATTGGAACGAAGGTTTGAAAGCAACCGTCATCCCATCTTTTATTTTTGCCTGCTTTCCTGGCTTGACAATATCTTTGCCATTTATATCAATATCTTGTTTTTTTAGAAACACTCCCACGGTATCAGCAGTTGTCCAAATGGTTTTTTGCTTACCATCTTGCTTAAACGTAACAGCACTAGCTGGATCCCAAGCCACCGTCATGTGATCCAATATGGGCTGATCTAAGCTGGGACTGACGTTATCATGCTTGTCCACTGTTATCCCGTAATCTTGCAAAACATCAGCAACAGTATCTGCATGTGTATTCATTTGGATAGTTTCCCCGTCTTTTACTAGAGTCATAGTTTTTGCCGTAGCCGCATACGTTATGTAAGAGAACGCAAACGTGAGCAAACCAAAAGTTAAGACCGAGATGGTTGCTTTGATTTGAACAGGTCGCATCTTATCCCTCCTAAGAGTAACCGAGTAAGGATATCTGCTTTGAGATACAGTGACTATTATAACCACATTTTAATAGATGGCAAACCATTAACCGTTCGACATCTTTCCTTCCGGGTGACGCTTTCGACAACAATCATGGGGCTGCTTATGCCGAAATATATCGGTTAATAGCTCGCCGTGTTTTATTTCAAGCTAAATAATTGTTTAGCATTGTCGGAAGTTATTTGTACAATTTCCTCATAACTGATCCCTTTTAAGGCTGCAATTTGTTCGGCAACGAGTTTCACCCGTGCCGGCTCATTTCGTTTACCCCGATACGGATGGGGGCTGAGAAACGGACAATCAGTTTCTACTAGCAATCGATTAAGTGGAATTTCCTTAGCCACTTCCTTTGGAAGCTTAGCATTTTTGAATGTGACAGGCCCGCCAAAAGAGATATAAAAGTTCATATCCAGACAGGTTTTGGCTGTCTCAAGATCAGCACTATAACAATGCATAATACCGCCAACGTCCTCTGCATTTTCCTCTTGAAGGATTTGGACAATATCGTCGGTCGCTTCACGGTTATGAATAATAATTGGCATATTTACCTTTTTAGCCAAGCGAATTTGTTTTCTAAAAACATCTTTTTGCACGTCTGCTGGAGACTTATCCCAATGATAATCCAGACCCATTTCACCTATAGCAACGACCTTGGGATGCTGACTTAGCTCCTCTATCCAGCGCAGATGATCGTCTGTCATATCAATGGCGTCAACAGGGTGCCAACCAACAGCACCGTAAATATAATCATAGGTTTCAATGATCTTCACAGCATCCTGAATCGTCTGCTCATCAAAGCCGACAACGATCATATTAGTAACACCTGCGTCGTCCGCTCGTTCTAGAACATCATCAAAATCCTCTTTAAATTCCTCTGCATTAATGTGCGTATGTGTATCAAATAGCATAAAAATCCCTCACAATTTTGTTATTCTAACATGATATTATGACTATGAAACAACAAAAACATTTCAATTCAATTAAATTGACTTATTCAAGTCAATTTCATAATTCAAGACTAAAGCAAAAAACCCAAACATTGTCAGTGTGCTTGGCCTGTTGATTTCCACTCTAGGCGGACGCTTTCCGCGGGCATGGCTTGAGCCTCCTCATGCTTCGCATTGCGGGGTCTCAAGACTCATGCTATTCCCGCAGGAGTCGCCGCCTGCCGTTTCAACCAACGATGTTAACGCGCTGAATTGACAAACATTAATACATTAGACCGTTTGATTGTTCGGATCAATGATGCATATAAGCATTTATGAAATTGACTTATTCAAATAAAAAATTGGGACGGATCATTACCCCGCCCCAACCCATTTATTTAATTTTGGTTCCGTTCGGTAACGTCTCGTCAACAGAAGCTAATTTTAATACGCCGTCTTCCTCACCAGCAAGAATCATGCCTTCGGAAGTTTCCCCACGTAATTTAACCGGCTTAAGATTGGCGACAACAATGACTTTTTGGCCCGCTAAAGTATCTGGGTGGTAATGCTCAGCAATCCCCGAGACAACTTGCCGCTTTTGTCCAGCTCCCATATCAAGTTGGAGCTTCAAAAGCTTATCTGTCTTCTTCACAGGTTCTGCATCAATAACAGTTCCGACGCGCAAATCAACCTTCCCGAAGTCATTGATATCAATAGCTGGTTCCTCCGACGTTTCAGGTTGCTTTTCCTTTTGATCATCCGTTCCTGAAGACCCATTTCCATGCATTTTATCAAGAATATATTGGACTTCCTCTTCAACATCTAAGCGCGGGAACAACGGTTGACCTTTATGAACCTGCCAGTTACCATGACTCACCCCAAAAGTCTTCAAGCTATCCCAATTTTTCAAGGCATCATCGTTAACACCTAGTTGACTAAATATTTTCTGCGGTGTTGATGTCATAAAGGGTTGTAACATAACAGCAATGCTCCGCAATGACTCCGATAAATGAACCATCACTGATGCAAGATGGTCTCTCTTACTGTCATCCTTAGCTAATTTCCACGGTTCCGTTTCATCAATGAACTTATTGGTCCGGCGAATTAATTCCCAGAGATGTGACAAGGCCACAGAGAATTGGAGCTCTTCCATTTGCTTTTCAACTTTAACAATAGTTTCTTCAGCAAATGTCTTAAGTTCCTGATCATAGGCGGTTACATTCCCCTTATAAGCGGGAATGGTTCCATCAAAATATTTACTGACCATGGCCACGGTTCGGTTAAGCAAATTGCCAAGATCATTAGCCAAGTCAAAATTAACTCGCTCCACAAAGGCTTCCGGCGTAAAGACACCATCAGAGCCAAAAGGCACTTCACGAAGTAAATAATAGCGCAATGCATCAAGACCATAGCGATCAACAATAGGTTCAGGATGAACAACATTGCCTTTTGACTTCGACATCTTTCCATCCTTCATTAACAACCAACCATGGGCAAAAACTTTTTTCGGCAAAGGTTCTCCAAGAGCCATGAGCATGATCGGCCAATAGATGGTATGAAAGCGCACAATCTCTTTACTCATTAAATGGACATCTGCGGGCCAAAATTTTTGATAGAGTGCATCGTTATTAGATCCATATCCTAAGGCATTAATATAATTCGTTAAGGCATCAATCCAGACATAAACGACATGCTTAGGATTGTCTGGAACGGGGATCCCCCACTCAAATGCCGTTCTCGACACTGCCAAATCCTCTAGACCCGGTTTAATAAAGTTATTAATCATTTCATTTTTTCGAGACTCAGGCTGTATAAACCCAGGATTTTCCTCATAAAATTTTAAAAGTTGATCCGAATATTTACTCATGCGGAAGAAATACGACTCTTCCTTGACTTTTTCAACCGGCCGACCACAGTCTGGACACTTGTCGTCGTCCAATTGCCGTTCGGTATAAAAGGATTCACAATCAGTGCAATACCAGCCTTCATACTCATCAAGGTAAATGTCACCTTGATCAACAAGTTTTTTGAAGATCGTCTGCACCGCTGTTCTATGGCGGGTTTCGGTCGTACGAATAAAATCATCATGACTAATATCGAGCTTTTTCCACAAAGCTTGGATACTACTGACAATATCATCGACGTAAGCTTGGGGAGAAACCCCCTTCTCTTCAGCTTTTCGTTCAATCTTTTGCCCATGCTCATCCGTGCCCGTAAGGTACATCACATCAAATCCTTGCAATCGCTTATAACGGGCCATCGCATCACCAGCAACGGTCGTATAGGCATGTCCAATATGTAGACGTCCGCTGGGATAATAGATTGGGGTAGTAATATAAAAAGTATTTTTGTTTTCCGCCATTTAGCATCCTCCTCCGCTTTTCACAGGCAGAACTTCAGTCCGTCTCTTTTTCAAGAATATACTAATCTCGATACATTATGTCAAGAAAGGACCCAGAACTTCTACCCCCATTTTAGACGGAATTGCGTCGAATTATAAGAACATATAGTTAAGTAACAAAAATGATTGAAAAAATAGACTATAATCGTAATATTTAGAGTGAAAATCATTGACGGGTTTGGGAAACACTGGTACGATAAAGGTGACTTTTATGTCGAATCATGATGGAGAAGTCTGGGGGAGGAGTAATACTATGAAATCCACAGGGATTGTAAGGAAAGTCGATGAACTTGGTCGTGTCGTGATACCGATCGAACTACGCAGAACGCTTGGCATTGATGTCAAAGACGCTCTAGAAATCTATGTCGACGATGAGCGAATTGTTTTGAAAAAGTACAAGCCAAGCATGACCTGCCAAATTACCGGTGAGGTCTCTGATGATAATCTGACACTTGCAGGCGGTAACCTTGTATTAAGCCGTGAAGGTGCAGAACAATTGCTTAAAGAGCTTGAAGGTCATTTAAGCAAATAGCAGAACAGAACCTCGAGTGGTTCTAACAGCAATGTTTTAAGTCCCTGCCATATATGGCAGGGACTTAATTTTTATGATAAGTATTATAAACATCACGTTTCGGCAAACCGCGTTCTAAAGCCACGGTCTTGATTGCGTCCTTTTGACTCATGCCCTTGATTTGGACATAATGAAGCACATGGTTTTCAAGGCTTAACGAGACCCACCATTGGTCATCTTGGGATTCGGCGGGATGGGTCGATCCGCCCGCAACCATTACCATACACTCACCTTTAATTTCTTCTTGCTGTTCAGCCCAGCCTGCTAGCTCACTCAGCGTTCCACGAATAAATGTTTCATATCTTTTCGTTAACTCTCTGACAACGGCTGCATCCCGGTCACCCAAATACTCATATAAATCCTTTAATGTCGTTTTAAGACGATAAGGCGATTCATACACAATAAAGGTATATGTGAAGGTCGTCATTTGCTCGAGCTCTGCCCGACGTTCCTTCTTCTTTCTAGGCAGAAATCCATAGAAGGTAAAATGCTCTGTCGAAAGGCCCGAGGCAATTAATCCTGGTAAAGCCGCATTAGCACCAGGAAGGGGAATCACAGGAATTTCGTTTTGAACACACAATTTGACAAGATCTTCACCCGGATCAGAAACCGCGGGAAGTCCAGCATCCGTAACCAAAGCTAAAGAATCACCTGTCAAGAGCCTTTGCAATAGTTGCTCCCCTTTTTTGTGCTTATTATGTTCGTGATAGCTCTCAAGTCTCTGCTCAATTTGAAAGTGCCTGAAAAGCTTTAGCGTTTGTCTTGTATCTTCAGCAGCCACAAATTTTACTGTCTGCAAAATATTTAACGCCCGGTAAGTGATATCCTCAAGATTGCCAATGGGTGTGGGAACAAGATATAGCACTCCTGGTGACCTGTCATTGTGATAACTGTTTTGAATCCACATGGTCGTCAACCCTTCTGATCAGCTGTTCTTTCTCAAGTTTGGTCAATTGTTTGATCGCATACTCCCGCTTCATTGCTTCCGTTTTGCTCGTGAATGTTTCGTAATACCTGAGAGTCACCGGCGTTCTCCCCCGTGTATATTTGGCGGCTCGTCCTTCATTATGCGCTTGAATCCGTCTTTCTAACCGATTGGTATAGCCTGTATAGAACGTGCCATCATGGCACTCTATAATATAGATATAATGTTTACTTTTCATAACGATAGTTAAGCAACTCCTTGGTATATTGACCTTGTTCATTATACACAAATAACGGGGGTAATAGATTTAATCCTGGATTGCCGTCCTTAATGCCTTCAATCAGCATGATATTAGCCTGCTTACCTTGCTTTGGATAAATGAATTGCAACCGTTTGGGTTCGATACCTTCTCGCCTCATGACACTCATGATATCCAAAAGTCGTTCAGGTCGATGCACAAAGGCCACTTTCCCTTTGCCTTTGACAAGTTGACTACTAATCGACACAATCTCTTCTAAGGTCACAGCAACTTCGTGTCGAGCCAACTCCAAATGACGTTTCGTATTCCGGTCCGAATCAGCCTTATAAGGAAAATATGGCGGATTACATGTGACAATGTCATAGCTGTGGGGGATGAGTTGTTTAACGGCATCGTTGACATCAGCATGGATTGAGTTAACTTGGTGTTCAAGCTGATTCATCTTAATGCTCCGCTCTGCCATCGATTGAAGACGCTCTTGAATCTCAATACCGGTAATTTGAGCATTCGTTCGCTCCGTTAATAATAAAGCAATTGCTCCATTACCTGTACATAGATCAAGTATATGTCCACGCTTAATCGGGACATATACAAATTTAGACAAAAGCACCGCATCCAAAGAAAATGAAAATATATCATCACTTTGTATAATTTTCATCGGGCTATTAAATAAGTAGTCAACCCGTTCATCTGCTTCTAACTGAACCATCATCTCACCTTTTCGGAGAATATCTTAGACTATAAGTGTAAAAAAAGCCCTTCCTAAAAGGAAGAGCTATCGTTTATTTAAGAAGGATAAACAAAATAAGCAATCGCCTTCTTTACGAATGCTTCCGTAATGTAAGTTACAGATATGAAAACCCTCTTGATAAATACGTGCTAAATTATCGTATCCTTCACCCACTGCAGGCTTTGCTGCGTACTGCACTTTACCTTCATTACTACTGACGCCCTGATCTACATCTTCTTCTTGCTTTTGGTCAATATGCCGCCTTAAATTGCGGTTCTCAATTTTTAAATGTTGGCGTTCTTCCAATACTTCAGCTAATTGAGCTTTCAAGTCACCAAGTTCCTGATGCAAACTCCCGATTTGCTCTTCTAATCGTATGACTTGTGAAAAAATATCCTTTTTTTCCAAGTTTCATCCACCTCAATGCTTAGTGGCTTAAGACGATAGTGCACCTTCATCTATAAGTTCATTCATAGAGTACTCAATCACTTTTCCTGATTCATTCAATTCAATTTGAATCAAACGTTCCAACAGGTTCAAACCGACAACATGACCTTGGCCATGTTCAATTTGAATTGTATCACCAATGTCAGGCAATTCTTGTTTTGCCGTTTCATATTGGTCATTTTCATATTTTAGACAACACATTAATCGACCGCAGACACCTGATATCTTAGTAGGATTAAGTGATAAATTCTGGTCTTTTGCCATTTTAATCGACACCGGTTCAAAGTCACCTAAAAAGGTCGAACAACAAAGCATTCGTCCACACGGACCAATACCGCCTAACATTTTTGCTTCATCTCGAACACCAATTTGGCGAAGTTCGATTCGTGTCCGGAAAATTGCTGCCAAATCTTTAACCAGGTCACGGAAATCGACACGTCCGTCCGCCGTAAAATAGAAAATGATTTTATTTCGGTCGAACGTATACTCAGCATCAACTAATTTCATATTTAATTGATGCTCATTGATTTTCTTCGCACAGACATCTAATGCTTCAGTTGCGTCAGCTTGATTTTGAACCATTTGTTCACTATCACGATCCGTCGCTTCCCGTATCACTTTGCGCAGCGGAAGCACAACATCTTGTTCGTCAACTTCTTTATTCGGTATAACCACATAGCCATATTCCACGCCTCGGGTCGTTTCCACAACAACGTTGGTTTCCTTAGATATTTCGAATTCGCCCGGATCAAAATAATAAATTTTTCCGGCCTTTTTAAATCGAATACCGACAACACTATACATAGGTTCCAAGCCCCCCTTGGAGTCGAAAAACGAGTTGTTCAGATACTTGCAACGGATTCACATTAGCATCCAACCGTTTTTTAGCCTCTAAAATGACTGACATTGATTCGGCTGTCTTTGTTAAAGGTATTTGCAGTGCCAGGCGGCTGAGCAAATCGGATTTATCTTGAAACACCAAATAGTCGGATTGTTCGGTTTGAATGTTTAATACATCTTGATACCATAGGAGGATCATATCCAATCCTATATGAGCTTTCTCAGCGTTACCAAAGTGGTCAGTGAATGTCTCATACACCACCATCATCACATGTTTGGGACGAGTCATCAGCTCTTCCATTAAGTGTAGCACGACTGTTCGCGCCTCTGCAAACCATTCATCATGGCAAAGTTCCCTAGCATCATGGACATCATTAGTCATGGCAGCGGCCAGTCTTGCTAATGACTCTCCAATATCCTCTTGTGTAAGCATGGTATTGATAACGGAATTTGGAATGGATGAAAACTGTAGAATTTGACATCTTGAAACGATCGTGTCTAACAAATAATGTTGATTTTCCGTTAGTAAAATGGCTATGGTTTGTGATTGTGGTTCCTCTATAAATTTCAATAAACTATTGGCTGCCTGGGTCGTCATACGATCAGCTGCCTCAATAACAAACACTCGTTTTTTTGATTCCATACCCTTGTAAGCAAATTCCTTAATAAGCTCAGAAATGGCCTCTTTTTTGATGGATCGTCCCTCTGGAGAAACAGTCATACAATCGGGATGATTTCCGCTTTCAATCCGTTTACAATCCCGACAGTAACCACATGGATGAACCCCTTCTGTCTCTGAGCAAAAAAAGGCTTGTGCCAACATTAAAGCCGTCTGTTTCTTCCCCGTTCCACGAACCCCTTCAAAAAGGTAGGCGTGAGCCAGCTGATCATTCCGGATTCCATTCATTAAAATTCTCGCGGCTACCGGCTGCTTATCTGAAATAGCTTGCCAACCCATGGGTTATCATCACACTTTCATTGATATAAATTAATAAGCATCCCCTTGATTTCATCCATTTTATCAAGCATATCTATAGATGATGCCTCATGTTGGAATACTTGATCGGTAAGCAGCACAAGGTGTTCATTGATTTGCTTGATTAACGTTTGCATCTGTCCGCTTGCATGATGCCATGCTCGAGTGCTTTCAACGGTCAGACCTGAATCAACGATATTTTGTATAAAACGATGAATCAATTGTTTATATATTTGTAAATCACGAATCGTCCGTGAACGTGATAACCGGCGCCCTTGCTGTTCTATATCAGCAATCATGCCATCTAAGGAGGCTGTATGTCGCGCTTGAATATTAGTTTTCATCACATCTTCAAATGTTTGAGCCATTGTCACCGTACTCGTGCTCCCAGGCTTCGACTTATTCTCAGTTAAAGGGCGACGGTCTTTCTGTATTTTAACATCCATAATTGGCTCCTATTTTCGTTAAAATTGTTTGAAGTCATCAACAGACAAGACAAATACTGTGGCACCGCCGACTTCAACTTCAACAGGGTGAGGAATATATGAGTCTGCATTCCCGCCCATCGGAGATACCGGAGCAACCATCTGCTCCCTGCTTTCACAATTTTCCTTAATAACATCCATAAGGTCATCAAAGTGTTCTTCAGATGTACCAATCATAAAGGTGGTATTACCTGACCTTAGAAATCCTCCTGTTGACGCTAATTTTGTCGCTTTAAAATTGGCGTCAACAAGAGCCGAAGACAAACGGTGACTATCCTTATCCTGCACAACAGCCATTACAAGCTTCATAGTGGACTCACACCTTTTAAATTTTTTTATAAGACTGAATATAATTTTGAAAATCAGTTCTAATTTCCTCAAAAATCATGTCGGACGGCTGATGACCATTGACCCAACAAATTCTGTTTGAGTCTTCTCTATAAATGTGATGAAATCCTTCTCTCACTCTCTTATGATATTCAAGTTTTCTTTGTTCAATTCGGTCTAAGGACATCTCATATTCCCTATCATCCCTGGCTTCCATACGCGTTCTACCTTCTTCAGGGGAAATATCAATGAGATAAGTTCGGTCAGGGATTAATCCTTTAGCAGCAAAGGCATTAATTTCTTTTATCCTTGTGACCGGAACTCCAAGACCATAACCTTGGTAGGCAACGGATGCATCAACAAACCGGTCGCAAATCACAATTTTACCAGCGTCAAGTGCCGGTTTGATACATTCTTCAACATGCTGCGCCCGGGAAGCGGCATATAGCAATATTTCCGTTTCATTCGTTAAAGAGGTATGGTCCGGATTCAAGAGTACCGTTCTGATCGCATCACTAATCGTGGTTCCCCCCGGTTCTCTTGTTGATAAATATGATAGATTTTGCGATTCAATGTATTGCTTTAAATATTTAATTTGTGTCGACTTGCCGGAGCCATCCGGTCCTTCAAACGTAATGAATAATCCTTTCACATTCATTCCCCTTTATAATCCATGTTATAGACGTTAATCACACCATGGGCAATATTCTTATTGTCTTGAAAATATCTATTTTGTTGAATTAATTGGTTAATTTTAAAAATGGTGGTTTGACTAATCCTTTCTCCTTGTAAAACCATGGGAACACCCGGCGGATAAGGGATAATCGTCTCAGCCGCGATTTGACCAACAGCATCATCCAACGACACTAAATGAGTGGTTGTCTGTTCCTGTGAATGATATGATAACGCTAATCTTCTAGGTTTATCATCCATTTTTTCTTGATATTGAGATTGATATAAAGCATGATTTTGCTTAATATCATCACAGGCGCTTTGAATGGAAGCCATCACTTGATCACTATTAAACGGGCTAAGGGGGAAGACAAGTACGACATAATCCTCTCCGGCCATTTCCGTATAGATATGATAACTCTCCAATACTTTTTGCAGATGTGTCCCTGAACAGCCCTGATAGCTCATAAGGACTTTCAGAGGATCTGTTGCAATGACTGTATCGGAAACCCCTAGCAATTGAATATTCTTTATGCTATTAAGACGCTGCTTAAACAGCTCAATATTGTTAAGCATCTCGCTTATCTCATTGTCAGTAATGTTAGCAACGTAATATCGTGCTAAATCAAGCGATGCCATAATCGGGTAAGAGGGGCTTGATGATTGTAACATACTCAAATAGGTTTCAATATTACCAACTGGAATATTGGTACTATTTATATGCAAGTAGGACCCCATCGTCATGGCCGGTAGTGTCTTATGTGCCGATTGCACCACGACATCAGCTCCCATATCCAATGCCGACAAAGGAAGGGCTGAACTTGCCTTATAGTGAGCACCGTGAGCTTCATCTACCAAAATATAAAGGCCCGCTTGTCGAGCATAGGTAAATAGCTTTGTATAATCTCTTGAAAAACCAAAGTAATTAGGTGTCGTCAATATGATTGCTTGAGCATCAGGATAATCTTGAATCCATTGTATGGCTTGGTCACTATCAACACCCGTGGGCAAATCCAGGTCTTTATCAACAATTGGAGGCATAAAGACAGGATCTAGGTTAGCTAATTTTAATGCCTGAAATATGGACTTATGACTATCACGCTGGACAAGCACTTGAGATCCATGTTCACATAAAGCCATAATCATCGCCAGATTACCAACTGTCGTTCCATTCACTAGGAAATAACTCTTGTGTGTATTGTAAAAATCTTTGAGCAAGGTCATGGCATCAGCAATAATGCCTTCTGGCTGATGTAAATCATCTAATCCTTGAAGTTCAGTTACATCTATCGGTAAAAGTTCTTTAAAATAGCCTCTTCCTATATCAGGAAATACGTTACCGTTCTTATGTCCAGGTACGTGGAAGGAGATCGGTTGTTGTGAACTAAACCTTTTTAATGCTTGAAATAATGGTGCGTCCTTTTGACTATGATGATCATCACTGGATATTTTCATAGTTTTATTTTATCACATCATTCATATACATTCACAAAAGAAAAAAGCAGACGTCCTAATGGCATCTGCTACCCACTGTTTCTATAACATTGTCTCGTTTCACTTCAAGTTTTGCTAGTCGTTGCACAAAATACTTATATTGGTCATCATCAACATCTGTAGAAACGATTTCTCTTTGGCATTCATCACAAATGAGTTGATTACAAATATGGATACCAACACGATCTGTTCGTTCACACACGATACAAGATTCTTGCGCCGATTGATTCTCTATCATCGCCATCATCGGTCACCTCCAGTAGCATATTGCCCAATTCTTTGAAAATATATTCATAACAATGAGCAATTTATTATTATTTATATGCCTAAACATCAATGAGAGTGCCTGTACAGTGATCATTTATTACTAAAAACATAATACTTGAAACTGGAACTCGATAAGCTTCCATCAATGCGCGACTTCCAAGAATCGGTACATCAATTCTGATTGTGGGAGTGACATTGCCTCCATGATCTGCCTTATATTACGATCTATGTATCATAAAATAACTGATTAGAAGCATATTTTCATTAACAAAGGCTGTTTTTCATATACTTTGTTGCCTTTTCACTATATTGTTGTAGTGAAAAGATTGCTCGCTTTTCACGGGTAATCCGCGAGCCTCATGCAACATGAAGAAAATTTAAGTTAGGGAACATTTCAGTAAAAGTAAGGAGCAAAAAGGGGAGGAAAAGGCGGCTTTCTTAGAACTAAGTAACAAAAGTCGATGATCATCGATCATATAAAAAAAGGGTTGTCCCAAAATGGAACAACCCCTTAACATTATTTTGCCTGGCGGCGTCCTACTCTCACAGGGGCAAAGCCCCAATTACCATCGGCGCTGAAGAGCTTAACGACCGTGTTCGGGATGGGAACGGGTGTGACCTCTTCGCCATCACCACCGGGCTCACAGGATGTGAGTCAGTTCAGTGTTGTCACAGGACGTGACGTTCTTAGCTGAACATCCTTTTGACCACTATAACATCCTCGCTTATACAAACAAACATGCTATGTAATTAAAGGCTTGCGCCTTCAGAACTAGAAACGAAAGTAGAAACGCATCTCAATTAGGATAAGCCCTCGACCGATTAGTATCCGTCAGCTCCACGTGTCACCACGCGTCCACACCGGACCTATCAACCTCATCATCTCTAAGGGGTCTTACTGGCCTAACGCCATGGGAAATCTCATCTTGAGGGGGGCTTCATGCTTAGATGCTTTCAGCACTTATCCCGGCCACACTTAGCTACCCAGCTGTGCTCCTGGCGGAACAACTGGTACACCAGCGGTGTGTCCATCCCGGTCCTCTCGTACTAAGGACAGCGCCTCTCAGATTTCCTGCGCCCGCGACGGATAGGGACCGAACTGTCTCACGACGTTCTGAACCCAGCTCGTGTACCGCTTTAATGGGCGAACAGCCCAACCCTTGGGACCAACTTCAGCCCCAGGATGCGATAAGCCGACATCGAGGTGCCAAACCTCCCCGTCGATGTGGACTCTTGGGGGAGATAAGCCTGTTATCCCCAGGGTAGCTTTTATCCGTTGAGCGATGGCCCTTCCATGCGGTGCCACCGGATCACTAAGCCCGACTTTCGTCCCTGCTCGACTTGTAGGTCTCGCAGTCAAGCTCCCTTATGCCTTTGCACTCTACGAATGATTTCCAACCATTCTGAGGGAACCTTTGGGCGCCTCCGTTACCTTTTAGGAGGCGACCGCCCCAGTCAAACTGCCCACCTGACACTGTCTCCGAACCGGATCACGGTTCTAGGTTAGGATATCCGAATCGTCAGGGTAGTATCCCACCAGTGCCTCCACCGAAGCTGGCGCTCCGGTTTCTCTGGCTCCTACCTATCCTGTACAAACGATACCGATACCCAATATCAAGCTACAGTAAAGCTCCATGGGGTCTTTCCGTCCTGTCGCGGGTAACCTGCATCTTCACAGGTACTATAATTTCACCGGGTCTCTCGTTGAGACAGTATCCAAGTCGTTGCACCTTTCGTGCGGGTCGGAACTTACCCGACAAGGAATTTCGCTACCTTAGGACCGTTATAGTTACGGCCGCCGTTTACTGGGGCTTCGATTCGCTGCTTCTCCCGAAAGGGATAACAGCTCCTCTTAACCTTCCAGCACCGGGCAGGTGTCAGCCCCTATACGTCACCTTTCGGTTTAGCAGAGACCTGTGTTTTTGGTAAACAGTCGCTTGGATCTTTTCACTGCGGCTCATCCAGGCTCATCACCCGGACGAGCACCCCTTC
Organism: Tuberibacillus sp. Marseille-P3662; assembly: GCF_900178005.1. Taxonomy (NCBI): domain Bacteria; kingdom Bacillati; phylum Bacillota; class Bacilli; order Caryophanales; family Sporolactobacillaceae; genus Tuberibacillus; species Tuberibacillus sp. Marseille-P3662. The sequence goes on from NZ_FXBS01000005.1 coordinate 48,525, forward strand.
TCCCAAAGTTACGGGGTCATTTTGCCGAGTTCCTTAACGAGAGTTCTCCCGAGCGTCTTAGGATGCTCTCCTCGCCTACCTGTGTTGGTTCTGGGTACGGGCACCTACCGCCTCGCTAGAGGCTTTTCTTGGCAGTGTAGGTACAGGCCCTTCGGTACTTAAATTCCCTCCTCATCACCGCTTGACTATAAGATGGCGGGATTTGCCTCACCATCAGCCTTACGGCTTGAACGCACGCTTCCATCCGTGCGCTGGCCTTGCCTTCCTGCGTCCCCCCGTCACTCGGACGGCGGCAGGTGGTACAGGAATTTCAACCTGTTGTCCATCGCCTACGCCTTGCGGCCTCAGCTTAGGCCCCGACTAACCCTGAGCGGACGAACCTTCCTCAGGAACCCTTAGGCTTTCGACGGAAGGGATTCTCACCCTTCTTTTCGCTACTCATACCGGCATTCTCACTTCTAAGCGCTCCAACAGACCTTCCGGTCTGACTTCAATGCCCTTAGAACGCTCCCCTACCATGACAACGTCATCCACAGCTTCGGTGATACGTTTAGCCCCGTTACATTTTCGGCGCAGCGCCACTCGACCAGTGAGCTATTACGCACTCTTTCAATGATGGCTGCTTCTAAGCCAACATCCTGGTTGTCTGGGCAACGCCACATCCTTTGCCACTTAACGTATACTTAGGGACCTTAGCTGGTGGTCTGGGCTGTTTCCCTCTCGGCTACGGATCTTATCACTCGCAGCCTGACTCCCGAGGCTAAGTCTTTGGCATTCGGAGTTTGACTGAATTTGGTAATCCGGTGAGGACCCCGCACTCAATCAGTGCTCTACCTCCAAGACTCTTCCCTCGAGGCTAGCCCTAAAGCTATTTCGGGGAGAACCAGCTATCTCCGAGTTCGATTGGAATTTCACCGCTACCCACCGCTCATCCCCGCATTTTTCAACATACGTGGGTTCGGGCCTCCATCCAGTGTTACCTGGACTTCACCCTGGCCATGGGTAGATCACATCGGTTTCGGGTCTGCAACCACAAACTCATACGCCCTGTTCAGACTCGCTTTCGCTGCGGCTCCGCCTCTTCAGCTTAACCTTGCTTGTGATCGCAACTCGCCGGTCCATTCTACAAAAGGTACGCCGTCATCCCCCCGAAGGGGACTACGACTACTTGTAAGCACACGGTTTCAGGTTCTCTTTCACTCCCCTTCCGGGGTGCTTTTCACCTTTCCCTCACGGTACTGGTTCACTATCGGTCACTAGGGAGTATTCAGCCTTGGGAGATGGTCCTCCCAGCTTCCGACGGGGTTTCTCGTGTCCCGCCGTACTCAGGATCCACACCCGTGTCATCCGGCATGTCGATTACAGGGCTATTACCTTCTTTGGCTGGCTGTTCCAAGCCGATTCATCTATACCGTTGCCACGTGATGGTGTGTCCTACAACCCCAAGAGACTCGCTCTTGGTTTGGGCTGGTCCCGTTTCGCTCGCCACTACTCAGGGAATCGCGTTTGCTTTCTCTTCCTCTGGGTACTAAGATGTTTCAGTTCCCCAGGTGTGCCTTTCATACCCTATGAATTCAGATATGAATACGACCCGTTCAGGGTCGCGGGTTGCCCCATTCGGAAATCTCCGGGTCAAAGCCTACTTACAGCTTACCGGAGCATATCGGTGTTCGTCCCGTCCTTCATCGGCTCCTAGTGCCAAGGCATCCACCGTGCGCTCTTCATAGCTTAACCTATGAGATGCTTTGTTTCTACCTTCGTTATCCAGTTCTCAAGGCACAACTTGAGAGATTCCTCTCTCAAAACCAAACAAAACTCATCAAGCGCTGAAGCATAGTCAAGGATCATCACCGACAATCTGTCGGTAGGTTCAGGCTCGCAAACGCGAGTCCATGTATCGTTCTTATATCCTTAGAAAGGAGGTGATCCAGCCGCACCTTCCGATACGGCTACCTTGTTACGACTTCACCCCAATCATTCGCCCCACCTTCGGCGGCCGGAGCCGACTTCGGGTGTTGCGGACTCTCGTGGTGTGACGGGCGGTGTGTACAAGGCCCGGGAACGGATTCACCGCGGCATGCTGATCCGCGATTACTAGCAATTCCGGCTTCATGCAGGCGAGTTGCAGCCTACAATCCGAACTGAGAGCGGCTTTAAGGGATTCGCTGAACCTCGCGGTTTCGCTGCCCGTTGTGCCGCCCATTGTAGCACGTGTGTTGCCCAGGTCATAAGGGGCATGATGATTTGACGTCATCCCCACCTTCCTCCGGTTTGTCACCGGCAGTCACCTTAGAGTGCCCAACTGAATGCTGGCAACTAAGATTAGGGGTTGCGCTCGTTGCGGGACTTAACCCAACATCTCACGACACGAGCTGACGACAACCATGCACCACCTGTCACTCTGTCCCCCGAAGGGGAACGCCCTATCTCTAGGGTTGTCAGAGGATGTCAAGACCTGGTAAGGTTCTTCGCGTTGCTTCGAATTAAACCACATGCTCCACTGCTTGTGCGGGCCCCCGTCAATTCCTTTGAGTTTCAACCTTGCGGTCGTACTCCCCAGGCGGAGTGCTTAATGTGTTAACTTCAGCACTAAGGGGTTGGACCCCCCTAACACCTAGCACTCATCGTTTACGGCGTGGACTACCAGGGTATCTAATCCTGTTCGCTCCCCACGCTTTCGCGCCTCAGCGTCAGTTACAGGCCAGAGAGCCGCTTTCGCCACTGGTGTTCCTCCACATCTCTACGCATTTCACCGCTACACGTGGAATTCCGCTCTCCTCTCCTGTACTCAAGCCCCCCAGTTTCCAATGCCCCTCCGTGGTTGAGCCACGGGCTTTCACATCAGACTTAAGAAGCCGCCTGCGCGCGCTTTACGCCCAATAATTCCGGACAACGCTTGCCCCCTACGTATTACCGCGGCTGCTGGCACGTAGTTAGCCGGGGCTTTCTGGTCAGATACCGTCAAAGCGCCATCATTACCTATGGCACCTGTTCTTCGCTGACAACAGAGCTTTACGATCCGAAGACCTTCATCACTCACGCGGCGTTGCACCGTCAGACTTTCGTCCATTGCGGATGATTCCCTACTGCTGCCTCCCGTAGGAGTCTGGGCCGTGTCTCAGTCCCAGTGTGGCCGATCACCCTCTCAGGTCGGCTACGCATCGTCGCCTTGGTAAGCTTTAACCTCACCAACAAGCTAATGCGCCGCGGGCCCCTCTGTAAGTGACGACAAAGCCGTCTTTATTCATCGCACCATGCGGTGCGATGATCACATTCGGCATTAGCTCCGGTTTCCCGGGGTTATTCCGAGCTTACAGGCAGGTTACCCACGTGTTACTCACCCGTCCGCCGCTCGATCCATCCTAATCACTCCGAAGAAATCATAGAATATCTCGCGCTCGACTTGCATGTATTAGGCACGCCGCCAGCGTTCGTCCTGAGCCAGGATCAAACTCTCCATAAAAGTTGTTGCGTTTGACCCTTGGCTATGTTTGAAAAGAGGTTCCTTCCAAACAGCGCTTGAGTTTTTGTTTAGTTTTCAAAGAGCAATCTATCGATTCGCTCATGTCGTTGCTCATCAAAGCGACCTTCATATTATAGTAAGTATCAGCTATGATGTCAACAACTTTTGTTTAAATGGATTTTTCCTCAAAAAGCAGCATATAATATAATGCCATTTAATTAAACTGTTGTCAATAGCTTGTTTCAAAGTCTATGATGCTTTGCCTTTAGCTCGCGGCTCTGTCGCAAGCACAATTAATATTGTAACACATATAGCCACTTTAACAAGGGGTTAGTTGCATCTAATTTTTTCCTCAAACCAAAATGCTGTATTTAATCACTACCATTGCCGCAATACCAGGAATCCCTAGTACCCCTGCTATCCCAGTGGTAATCGCATTAATAGGAACATGAATCCCTATATGAGTTCCAAAAGTATTTAGCAAGAATAACAGCAAGGCGCCAATCATTAATTTCACAGCCAGTTTGCCTATATATCGAAATGGTTTAAAAGGAGCACCGACCAATAGTAAAATTGCTACCAAACTAACAATAATTGAAATAACGACAACCGGATCCATTATAAAAAACCTCCCCGTTTTTGTAAAAATATATGGGAGGCTTGTCTTTTTTAGAACTTTAATATGCTATTTTAATGTGATTTTATGACGTTTAGCTTCTTTTAATAAAAACAAATATTTTAATTCAGCCATCTTTAATTGGCAAATCACTTCTTGTGAGGGATCGATGCTTCGGTCAATTAAATGTTTTTGTTGATACCATTGCTCTTTACAATCATTCAATGTATGGAGCAACTGATCATTAAGTTGTTCACGGATTCTCCCCTTCTTACGAAACAACACCCATATCCCACCTATCTACAAATCTCGGCGTCCCTCAAGAGCTTTTGATAATGTGACTTCATCCGCATATTCCAAATCGCCACCAACAGGGAGACCGTGAGCAATTCGTGAGGTCTTAACACCTATTGGTTTAACCAGTTTGGAAATATACATAGCTGTTGCTTCTCCTTCTATCGTCGGATTAGTGGCCAATATAATCTCTTTAACCCCTTCATCTTCCAATCTTTTAATTAATTCGCTAACCTTAATATCCTCGGGGCCAATGCCATCGACAGGGGAAATAGCCCCATGTAAGACATGATATTGACCCGTATATTCCCTCATTTTCTCCATGACTGTTACGTCTTTCGGTTCTTGAACAACACAAATGGTTGAGCGATCACGATGAGTATCACCGCAAATGTGACACGGATCTTTATCAGTAATATTCTGACACACCGAACAATAGACAAGTTGTCGTTTGACATTAACCAGTGAACGCCCAAATTCCATGACATCATCTTCATTCATATCAACAACGAAAAAAGCCAGACGTACCGCTGTTTTCGGCCCAATGCCTGGCAATTTCATAAAACTATCAATTAATTTTGCAATCGGTTCAGGGTATTGCATCTAAGCTGCCTCCTAGAAGCCCGGAATATTCAGCCCTTTTGTGAATTGACCCATTCGCTCATTGGATAATTCATCAGCACTTTTTAGCGCTTCATTAACGGCCGTTAATACCAAATCCTGCAGCATATCAACATCATCAGGATCAACAGCTTCTTCTTTGATTGTAATATTGGTCACTTCTTTATGTCCGTTGGCTTGGACAGTTACAACACCGCCACCAGCGGACCCTTCGACAGTTTCATCCTTTAATTCTTCTTGAGCCTTTTCCATTTTCTTCTGCATCTTTTGCATTTGTTTCGCCATGTTATTCATATTGCCTCCACGCATATGAAAACCTCCTTAAAATTTAATCTTTTATTTCCAGTAAGTCAGACCCAACCAATTTTTCTGCCTCAGCAATTACGGGGTCACGGTTGTCTTGTTCCACACTTTGGTTTTCAGTATCCCTTGATTGATCAGGTTGTTGGCCCTCTTTTTTTGATTCCTTTTCTTCAATATAATTTTGTTTGGTTTGTTCCCACTGTTCAGCCGGAACAGGATACATTTTCTTCCCTTGTCCCGTGATCTCTTGAACAATTGCCTCAACCATATCCAAAACATCATTCTTATTTTCAGCTACCATTTGACAGTGAAAGTCATACTTAAAAGCTTGCAAAAAGGCATGATCAGAGCTCGCGACAGGCTTACTTTCTAACAACCAAGCATGAGCAGCAACGTTGGTTTTCCTTACTCGCTCCATGATATCAGCCCAATTAGACCTGAGATCTTTTAGCTGTTGCTTAGACGCCTGATTGAGGACTTCTTTTAGGTGACCAGAACGAACATTATAACCTTTATCATTCTTACGACCTGTTTGCCGAGAAGTTGACCGGCTTTGAGACGGCCGCTGATCTTGAGCGGTTACAGGTCGATCTTGTAAGTGTTCAATTTTTGATTCTAGTTGCTGCACTTTTGTTTGCAAGGCTTCAACATCCGGAGAGGATGACTCCGCAACAGGACGGGATTCCGTTTGTGATTGGCACAGTTTTACCATGGCGATCTCTAAAAATACTCGGCTATGATTGGTCCACTTCATTTCTTGTTGGGTATCATTCAAACGATGAATGATCTGGTAAATCTCTTGTGCCTTAACCGTTGTTGCCACTTCTTTAAATCGATCATCCGCACCCGTACGTGTCAATAACTCAGACATTTCCGGGGCTGATTGATACAATAAAATATCCCTGTAATAAAAAATTAAATCTTCAATAAAACGTTCAGGATCCTTACCATCCGCCACTAAACGGTTAACAGCCTGTATAGCTGTTGGTGTTTCACCATCTCGAATGGATTCAACAACATTAGCCAGCAACTCTTGAGAAACCATCCCTGTCACCGACCGAACATCGGCGACCGTCACCTTATTTTCACTAAAAGCAACCACTTGATCAAGAATGCTTAGAGCATCACGCATACCGCCTTCACACGCTTGAGCTATTAATTGTAACGATTGGTCTTCAACATCAATACTCTGTTCATCAGAAACGTGTTTGAGACGATCAACAATTGCTTCAATCGAAACGCGTTTAAAATCAAACCGTTGGCAACGTGATATGATTGTCAACGGAATTTTATGCGGTTCCGTTGTGGCTAAAATAAAGATAACATGCTTAGGTGGCTCTTCTAAAGTTTTTAACAAGGCATTAAACGCACCTGGTGACAGCATATGCACTTCGTCTATGATGTAGACTTTGTATCTGACAACACTTGGAGTATATTTAACGGTTTCACGAATGTCACGAATCTCATCAACACCATTATTTGATGCTGCGTCCATTTCGATAACATCAGATAAGTCACCGTTGGTTATACTTCGACAAGCATCGCATTCATTACACGGTTCGGCCACCGGTGCCTGTTCACAATTGACAGCTTTCGCAAACAATTTAGCGGCGCTGGTTTTGCCTGTCCCTCTAGGGCCGCTGAAAAGGTAAGCGTGGGAAAATTTCTCACGAAGAAGCGCATGCTGCAATGTTTGCGTAATTGCCTCTTGACCGGCCATATCTGCAAATGTTTGCGGACGAAACATTCTGTATAAGGCTTGGTACCCCATGCTTACCCCTCCATCAATCGTCTGTTAATTCCCATTATACCTATATCAAATATTGAATTCAAAACCTTTAACATCTTCAAGCATAAAAAACCGCTGGCAAAGCATGCCAGCGGTTGTTATATTATGTATTCAATGCCGTGCCCTTCCGTCGACCCTGCATTCACGGGCGCTTCATGAGCAGTTGGCTCGACCCGGGCAGCCCCGCGGCACATGGAAGATCCCACTTACTGCTGCTTCCTTCCGGATCTGACAGGGTTCGTAGGTTCCCATTGCGCAGGACCCAGGTGTCAACACCACTTACTCAAGGCAGACCCCGCAAACACAAGGCCTTGGGAAGGCATTCAACCTCGCTATAGCGGATTGCGAGTACAGGGCACCGCTACCTCCCCGCCTAGCACGGCAATTTTGATAACATTGTTAGGTGCGCTCAATGGCGCATTCTTCAGTATAACCCATCTTATTACATCAAAGCAACTGGTAAATTATAGATGCCTTGTGTAAAAATGGCGGAGGCGAGAGGATTCGAACCCCCGCGACGCGTGAACGCCCTAGCTGATTTCGAGTCAGCCCCCTTCAGCCAACTTGGGTACGCCTCCGTATAACACCGTCATATCAACGGTTACTTGCATTAGTTCCATGCAAGTCATCAACGTGACATCAATCATCTTAACATACCAGACTAACGGAGACAAGCATTTTTAAAAGGCTAACTGTTTCTTTCCCTAAGTTTCTTAAAAAAACTTGTTAAAAGCCCAGCGCATTCACTTGCCTTCACGCCCGAAATGACCTCAGTCACATGGTTAAAACGACCATCTTCTGGTAAATTCATTAAGGTGCCGCAACAACCTGCCTTGGGGTCTGATGCACCAAATATAACCCGCCCCACGCGAGACTGCAAAATGGCCCCTGCGCACATCGGACATGGCTCTAAGGTGACATAAAGATCACAGTCTTCTAGCCGCCAAGTGCCCAATCGCTGACTTGCTTTCTCAATAGCTAACAATTCGGCATGAGCCGTCGGCTGCTGAGTCGACTCCCGTAAATTATATCCAGAGGCCAGTACTTTGCTATCCTTGACGATAACCGAACCAATTGGGACTTCCTCCACTGCTTCAGCACGTTTCGCCTCTTCAATTGCCTTATCCATAAAAAAATCGTAGTCGGTCATCAGTTTGTCAGTCCTTTAATTGTTCAGTTGAAATATTAACAGTTTTAGCATCCGGAAGTCCTTTTTTGATTAACATGTTAATAAACCTTAATTTAAGGCCATTTAACTTTTTCAATGGGTCCTTATCAAGCAAATCAATATCATACCCATTACTCGATGTTTGTGTGATTACATATGAGGTTACTCTTTCTCCATTAGCATCTTTAAGATCAAGAACAGTCTGATTTTGTCCAATATGGCTAAATGACCCTGATTCATGTTGCTGTTTATTATTTTGATATTGAGGGTAAGCCATAAGGCCACCTATATACACGTTGCTATCAGCCGCTTTCAAAGTCTCTCCCTTTGTATAGTCAAATTTGACCGACAACTCGGCTTGGGGTGTTTTAGCTTTCTTAACACTGATCTTAAATAATTCTTTATCAACCACATCAATCTCAGCACCAGATGATATTTTCTTCAGTTGTTTTTTCGTAAGCGAACCGCTAAACGCTTTTTCTGACTTCATAAAGTAGCTGACTGGTTTAAAAGAGATCGTCCCTAGTGGCCCTTGATGAAACAACGGTATTTGTCCATCCTGTTGCGGAACAACTGGATACTGCCGTGCCCTTTCACTACTGTCTGTGTTCACTTTAAGCATGACTCTTGATAACTGGTTACTATCATCCGTTAATGAATAGGTGAAATAACTTTGGTTATAATTGTGCACCCATTTTTTAATTTTAACATCGATGCCTGAGGCAATGTTGATTTGTTGGTGAATATCACGCTTTTGAATCAGCCATTTATCCACATTATAATCCGCATCCAATTTCAAGTCATCTAACGAGTCGTTCTTGTCTTTGTTTTTAATAACAGGATCAACTAAAGTAATATTCTTAACCTGATTAAAACCTGCTTTCATCCGTTTGATATAATCACTATAACTCACATCCGGTTGATTAGTGGTATTTTCCATTAAATCATTCAAATTTAAATCAACCTGACCCATTAACCCTTTGTAAACCTTGTGTTGATAAGTCGTTGGTTCCTCGATATCAGATTGACCATTTTCAGACATATCAATGGATTGATCAAACATCACGTCTAATGTTTCCCCATTTTTGAGATGATACTTAATTTTATCCACTTTTAATTTAGGGATAGCTTTAAGTTTTTTATCTGTTTTAAGAAGATTAAAATGATACAGCATAAAAAAAGAATTGGGACCTAGATAAACTTTATCTATCGTCAATGTGCGGCGTTGGTTAGTTAAGCGAATTTCCTTATTAACATCATTAACAATGTTATAACGATCGGCCTGCTTTAAATTAGGTCTGACCTTATAATACGGGGCCATCACTTGCTGCATATCGTCTTTAACATTAAACGTCTGTTCATCAACTTTAAAATGGGTATCTTGATATTGATCTAATTGTATATATATAATAAATCCAATTAAGACAATGACCAGTACCCCCAATTTCTTTTTCACCCTTAATCACCCTATATGTGAAGATTGTTTCACGTGAAACATGTCGACCGTTGTCTTTTTCTGCCTATCCTATAATATAATCATTCGCGTCCAGCCTTGTTTTTCCCTTTAAAAAAATAAATAGAGCCGCACATGATTTGTGCAACCCTATTAAGACCTTTATTCATTCGATACTTTTAACACATCAAAGAGTTTGAATAGAACACTTAAGATGATGGCCACAATGGTTGCCAAGCCCATTCCAGTTAATTCAACTGACCCAATGTTAACAGATGCTCCACTAATGCCAACAACAAGAACAATACAGGTTAAGATTAAGTTCTGAGGTTTATCATAATCCACTTGAGATTCCACTAACATCCGGATACCCGATGAGGCAATCACACCAAACAGGAGTAAAGAAATACCGCCCATGACAGGGTCGGGAATGGCAGAAATTAAGGCTGATAGTTTTCCAACAAATGATAAAATAACCGCACATATGGCAGCACCACCAATAACCCATGTCGAATAAACCTTTGATATGGCCAAGACCCCTATATTTTCCCCATATGTTGTATTCGGTGTTGACCCAGCAAATCCGGAAATAAACGTTGATATTCCATTACCAAACAATGAGCGCGATAGTCCCGGATCTTTTGTTAAGTCCTTTTTAACAATATTACCCGTCACAGCTAAATGGCCAATATGTTCAGGAATGACAACAAGTGCCGCTGGTAAAATAATCAGGATGCTATGCCAGCTAAATTCCGGAGTATAAACCGTTGGCAGTGTCAGCCATTCAGCTTGTCCGACTGTCGTTCCTAAGGATGTAAGTCCAGCAATGTAAGCAATAATATAACCACAAATAATGCCGATCAGAATGGGTATGATTTTAAGAAAACCACGGAACGTCACCCAGCCAACAATCGTAATCCCAAGCGTTAAAAGAGATACGGTCACTGCTGTCGGGTCCGCTTGCCAATCAGCGCTAGCTCCTGCTGGCGGAATAATACCAGCCATCTCAGCAGCCGTTGGAACAAGTTCCAAACCAATGACAGCTACAATAGCCCCCATTGCCGCAGGTGGAAAGACAACATCAATCCAACTCGTCCCTGCCATTTTTACGACCCACGCCACAATCATTAAAATGACACCAACCGCGATGAATCCTCCTAGAGCCTCAGCATAACCTCCGCCCGAAAGCACAACCGAAACAGGTGAAATAAAGGCAAAGCTCGATCCCAAGTAAGCCGGAATCTTCCCTTTAGTAATAAGTAAATATAAAAGCGTACCTATGCCGTTCATAAGTAAAATGGTCGCTGGATCCACATGAAATAACACCGGAACCAAGACAGTGGAACCGAACATTGCGAATAAGTGCTGCAGACTTAAAGGAACTGTTTCCTTTAAGGACGGTCGCTCATCAACCTGAATCACACGCTGTGACATATTTTCCCCTCCTTCGATCCATTTCAACACAATCTTACTTATTATAACCTACATTACCAACCAACAAAAAGCATTAAAAAAGACCCGTTCGAAAACGGGTCAACAGATCTCTTGTATTAGTCTTCTGACAGAATCCCCATGAATCGGAGAATGAATAGGAACAAGTTGATCAGGTCTAAATAAATCGCGACCACAATCATCGGAATTTCTTTTTCAGTGAAACCCTGGTTCGTTAAGCGGCTGAAATCATAAAGCGTCCAACCTACGAAAAGCAAGATACCAAAACCATACATAATCAATTGAGCGGTTTGCGTAATTGGAAAAAAGATCTGTAAAATCATCATACCGATGATGGCAAAGGTGCCGACCATAAGAAAGCTTCCCAAGAAGCGGAAATCCCGTTTGCTAACAAGCGAATAAATCGCAATACCACCAAAAGCAATAGTTGTTGCTCCTGCTGCTCTGAAAACCAAACCAGCGCCATAATAGCTGGCATATTGTGCCACAACAAAATATAAAGTTGCTCCTGAAACCAGCATAAAAGCGTACATAAGTCCGTAACTCATAGACTTGCGCTTTCGGGCAAAAATCATTGCAATGATTAAGCCAATCTCAAGAATGGCTAATGGCAAATACATACCAACTGGGAGATATTGTCCCAAGTACATACCCAAGGCCGCGACCAAAAACGCCATGAAGAAGGCACCAAACAGTTTTGAATAAGGACTGTGCCCGCGTGCCTGTTCAGGCGCCATTTCAAATGTATTCATCAATGACCTTCCTTTCAAAATCATGATTTTTTATCGTTATATATATCTTGTACGAATGTATGATAAAAAAGTTTCACTCATACATCTTCATATTACCTTGTTTCAATGTGAATGTTAAATATTTTAACTATGATATCACGAATATGTAGAAAAGGGAAGCCGAGTCAAACTCAGCTCCCCTGTTCTTAAAGGCCTATTTAAACGGTACACGTGTCTGTGTGTAAATCGCCATGATTTTATCTTGCTGAGTTGGCGCCGTTTCACCATTAACCTGGTTAGAGGCCCTTTTCGGATTAGCTCTTGGTGATTTAAATTGTTCAGCGAAGGCTTTGGATTTACCTTTACCCAAGAGTTGTCACCCCTTTACTCATGATGGTGGTTTCTGACTTGGTTCGACAAGTACATGCGCTCTTGCGGACGAGTTCTTGTTGTACCATTGGCACGTTTGGATGAAAATTCAGCTTTAGCTCTCGGTTGAATGGAATTTTCATTTTGAACCGGATACTGTTTTTCCCCTCGATCGACCAATCGCCTTCATCCACCTTTCACTTTGGGGTACGCTTAGATTATGTTCATTGATGCATTGTTATTCAACATGAATTAATTCATGTTAATCCAAACATCTTTAACTTCGGTATAGTTGTTTAAGGCATAAGATCCCATTTCACGACCCATACCTGATGACTTAAAGCCACCGAATGGCGCCGCAGCATCGAATACATTATAGCAGTTAACCCATACTGTTCCAGCCTTAAGTTTGCTGGCCACATAGTGGGCAGAACGGACATTTTCTGTCCAAAGTCCAGCTGCCAAACCGTACTCAGAGTTGTTAGCCCGACCGACGACTTCATCTAAGTCTTCAAACGGCATAGCCGTAACCACTGGGCCGAAAATTTCTTCTTTGGCAATTGACATATCATCACCCACATCCGCAAAGACGGTGGGTTCAACAAAATAACCTTGATCGGAATGCTGACCGCCCGTTAAAAGTTCCGCCCCTTCATCTTGACCTTTATTAATGTAATTCAGCACACGGTTTTGCTGTTCTTTTGATACAAGAGGACCCATTTGCGTATCGGGATGCAGTCCTTGTCCCTGTTTTATATTTTTAGAGTAATCAACCAAATCAGCAACAACGTTATCAAACGATTTCTTTTGGATAAACACTCTCGATCCCGCCGAGCAGACTTGTCCTTGGTTAAACATAATGCCAGACACTGCTCCAGGAACGGCTTTCGTCATATCAGCATCTGGTAAAATGATATTTGGTGATTTACCACCTAATTCTAATGTTACGCGCTTAAGTGTATTTGAAGCTTCTGACATGATATATTGACCAATTTCCGTCGATCCTGTGAAAGCAATCTTATTAACTTCAGGGTGCTTAACAAGCGGGGATCCCGCCGTCTCGCCAAATCCAGGAATCACATTCAAAACGCCTTCCGGAAATCCAGCTTCTTCAGCCAGCTGAGCGAGATAAAGCGCTGAAAGCGGGGTTTGTTCCGCCGGTTTCAAAATAATGGTACATCCCGTCGCCAGCGCCGCACCTAGTTTCCAAGCCGCCATTAACAGCGGGAAGTTCCAAGGAATGATTTGACCGACGACGCCAACTGGTTCATGTCTCGTGTAATTAAAATATGGACCATTAACGGGGATGGTTTGACCAACTATTTTCGTTGACCAACCCGCATAGTAACGAAAATGTTCAATAGCTAACGGCACATCTGCCGCCGATGTTTCACTGATGGGCTTTCCGTTATCTAGTGTATCAAGCTGAGCCAGCTCTTCTTGATGTTTTTCCATGAGATCCGCTAACTTATAAATCAATCGACTTCTTGAGGCAGCACTCATTTTTGACCATGGGCCGTCATCAAATGCCTTTCTCGCTGCTTTTACCGCACGATCAACATCTTCTTCACCCGCTTCACTCACAGTAGCAAGGACTTCCCCTGTTGCTGGATTTAACGTGTCAAAACTCTTCCCTGTTGCCGATTCGACCCATTGACCATTGATATACAACTTTTTCGTGCCTACTAGGAATTTCTCCAGACGCTCATTGATTTGTAACGTTTGTACCACAAAATCCCTCCTCAGAAATGATTCATATAACACTTTCTTCACAAGCTATGAGAACCCTTCCGAAAATAAAGAATAACCTTCGATTATTTCCGGGGAAATGTGTTTAAATTCAACATAGAACGACAAGAAAAGACAGCATAGTGCCGATTCGGACAACCCATCATTTTTGAATAAATAACTTAAAGCCAAATGAACCATTTGTGTATCTAACTAAAATAAATTAAAAAATTCAAACTAAAATGGACTTAAAATATCAACCTGATTAGCTTGGTTAGTAATTACAAACCTAAAAATATAATCCAAAAATGAGCTCCCTTTTCCTACAAGTAGCTTAGTGGTAAGTAAACCTTCAGAAAAGGCAAACGCATGTTGGTTCGTTTTATTAAGCTTGAGAATATACTACTTTAACCATTTTAGGGTTGGCAAAAAACCAAAATATTACGTTTATCAACCTTTTCTATCCGGCAAGGCATAGACCGCCATAAGAATTAAACCAATTGTTAACCCAATAACTGCTAAAGTAATGAGGATTGGCCATAATGCAAGTTGAGTCAGTCCAATCAGAAACAACGCAAAGAACAGACAGATGGCGACGAAAAAGGGATAATCCCGCTGGGTCATCGTTTTGAACTGGAATAGCGTTGCCTTTTCCGGCTCCATTTTTGTAACTAAACTACCTATAATCACACCGGCAAGAGAGAATACAATGCCAATAATAACTGTATGTGGCCATTGCATGATTTCACCAATAATAGTTACAATTCCTCCAGAAAGAATTCCGGACATGGCCCCATTCGAATTGGCTCTCTTCCAATAAATCCCCGCCAATACAGGAATAAAAGTAGCCCCGGCAAAAATATGCATCGTACCTAAAAGCAACTGCATGATGGAAGGCGTAAGAATGGCGGCTATCGTGCCCATACCACCAATCACAACAATTGATAATCGCGATAAATTAATACCTGTTTTTTCATTAATTGTTTCACTTTTTCCTTTCTTATATCGCTCATAGAGATCACGTGACACGTGGATCGATGCTCCAAGAAGATTAGAATCCACAGTTGACATTGCCGCTCCTATAATGCCGGTTACAATGACCATCCCAATCCATGGATTGATGACTTGAAGGGCTAACATCGGAAAAACAGCCTCAGGGTTATCCAATTGCGGCATAAGTGAACTTCCTAATATACCTACAAGCGCCAAACTGAAACTCATGAATAAGCCAACAAATATAATCATTAACAAACTAATACGTTGAATAATTTTTTCATTCTTGGCCGCATAGACTCGTTGGATTTGCGTTTGTGATATGGTATTAAGAGGCAAAAACGTCAACCACCAGCCAATGACCATAAAGAAGGTAGCCCCTTCCAAGAAATTGAGCGTGTGGGAACCGAGGGCATCTTGTAACGCTCCAGCTGCATGAGTCACTGAATGGACCATGTTCGTTTCTGGGTCAAGAGCCTGCAATCCGAAAATGATAACAAGAATTAATCCGCCAACCATAATAATGGATTGAACCCAGTCCGTCCAAGCAACCCCCATCAATCCGCCAAATGCAGTATAAACAATCGTTACCACTGAGGTTACTAAAATAGCTGTATTAATATTTATGCCAATGGTTGAATGAAGAATTGTTCCAATCCCAAGAATACTGCCTCCAGCACCTCCAATTAATCCAATAAGTGAGAAAACCGTTGTCCATAATGCTACAGATTTAGAATATCTTAATTCCATTAAATCAGGTAGGGTAAAGACTTCATGTTTTTGTGCGATTTTTCTGATTTTGCCAACTATAAAAAATAGCAAAAAATATGCGGAACCTGCCGCTACCAGCATCCATGTCCTTGAAAATCCAAAGTTATAGACTTGCCCGCTGAACCCCATATACGTATTTGCTCCAACGACAGTTGAAAAAATCGTTGCAAACAAAATACCCGAGTTCATTTTATTTGACGCAACATAAAAATCTGAACGTGACTGCTGTCTTTTAGAAATAACAAAACCAATAATTAACATCAGCACCAAATAAGAAGCGGGTATTAAATAAGTCCAATCCATTATAAACACCTCTCATAAGATTTTGTATACTTGTTCCTAGCATAAGATCAATACACCTTCAATGTTTTTATACTCTCATACAAAAGGTTTGCCATATGAACAGTGTCATCGATGGAAGCCAATTCATAAGCATGAACATAACGAGTCGGCAAACAAATGCCACCTGTGGGAACCCCATTTCCTTCTCTATGAATCGTAGCTCCATCTGTTGAACCTGCAGACTGCACTTCAAGCTGATAAGGAATATGATGTGAATGAGCAATATCCTTCATTTGCTTTACAATGGTATCGGAAACAATCAACCCCAACATAGCTCGACTAATATTATCCACCACTTTAATACCAGGCCCTCGATCCACCTCAGCAATATGCTCACTTTCATGAATCTTTGGTAGATCATTGGCCATTGTAATGTCGAGAGCAATTGCTAAATCTGGTTTAATTTGATTAGTAGCTGTCTGGGCACCTCTTGAACCCACCTCTTCTTGAACCGTAAAAACTGGGTACAAGTCTGGGATATTATTTTGGTCTTCGTTTTTCATCACTTTTAATACCTCAAGCAGGATAAATACAAGAAGTCGATTGTCCAAGGCTGTACCGGCTACTTTATTGTTAAGTTGTTGAAATTGATAAATGAATTTTACAGACTGCCCGACTTCAATTCCCATATTTTCAATATCTGCTAGATTATTGGCGCCCACATCAATAAAAAAGTCTTTGGCATCCGGAATGTACTCATCGGCAAGAGGACGTCCCGGATGAATACTATTAACGATTCCTGGCACCTTTCCTTTGGGTGTCAATACTTCACACTCCCGGGCATAGAGATTCTGAGATCTGATTCCGCCAATCGTCTCAAAATATAGAAATCCCCGCTGATCAATATGTTTGATCATTAACCCAATTTCATCCATATGTGCTGCCACCATCAACTTTTGCTTGCCATTACCCTTTATATGCGAAATGACGTTTCCCAATGGATCAACAGTTACAGAATCTGCTAAGGATTCTAATTCCTTGGTTAAATAGGATTGCACTTGCTCTTCACGTCCTGAAACCCCATGAAGTGATAAAATTTCCGGAAGTCGATCCACTACTTTGTTTCGAATTGAATCATTCAAATGCGTCATCATTAATGCCTCCCCGTTAAGATTTAAAAAAGTTTCTCTTGTCCATTTTCATAATAGGTTAATAATAAAATTAGAAAGTAGCATTCTATGCTCCACATCAGTCATAAATGTCATCAATGATAACGAAAATATTTAATTAATTTATTTATCGCTCCATAAGTTGATTCATTCGGTTGCAATTCACTTTTTTCCATTAAAAAAAGGATTTGCGATCCATTCGCAAATCCTTGGTGTAACAGTATTTTTGTAGTGGCCCCGGCAGGATTCGAACCTGCGACGCAAGGTTTAGGAAACCTACGCTCTATCCCCTGAGCTACGGGGCCATATTTTTGATGACACGATAATCATTATACAAAACTTTGCCCTATTTTGAAAAGGGGTTGGTTCCATAGACAGAAAGAAGCGGCTCAACTCAGCTGAGCCGCTTCACTGGCTTCTCTATTACAATTTAACGACGTTGGCTGCTTGCGGGCCTTTTTCGCCTTGTACGATTTCAAATTCGACGCTTTGGCCTTCTTCTAAGGATTTGAAACCTTCTTCTTGAATGGCAGAATAGTGAACGAATACGTCGTTTTCACCTTCTACCTCGATGAAGCCATAGCCTTTTTCGGCGTTAAACCATTTTACTGTTCCGTTTTGCATGAGTGTTGCCTCCCTATACTTTGCGCGGTCATACGCAATAAATATTCCAAACCTCTTACACTTTACATAAGGGAGTATTGTACTTTCAGTAAAAGCAAAAAATCCTCCACCAAGTGTAGGAGTAAAAAACGTCCCACTCTGGTGCAGGCCTTACCTTCTTACTTCCGACAACTTGCTTACATAAATATGTAATTGGTTTGTTATAGAATACCACATGAGAATACCTTAGTCAAACAACGGTATTAGTCATGCACATCTATAGTATGTCCAAAATCTTAGAATCAAATCATGCCTGTTTATTTTACCTTCATGACGTTATAAAATAAACCATGGACAACTTATCGAGACATTGCTGAGAGGGCGAAATCATTATGAATCACACTAATCAACAACACATCATTTCCGTTGCCGGAACCGTTGGTGTCGGTAAAACAACCATGGTACAAGCTATTAGCGAACATATGAACTATGAATCCGTATTTGAAAATCCAAAGTCCAACCCATATTTAGAACACTTTTATCAAGACTTCAAAAAATGGGCCTTTCATACGCAAATTCATTTTTTATCAGAACGTTTTAAGCAACAGACAAATATGCGTCAAAACCCCGGTCATTATGTACAAGATCGTTCCATCTACGAAGATAAAGACATCTTTACAGCACTGCATTATGCTGACGGTAACATCGATGGACTCGAATACCATACTTACTTAAATTTATATAACAGTATGGTGGAAAATCCCGATTTCAAGCATCCGGATCTTATGATCTATCTAACCGCCAGCCACCCCAATGACATTATTGATCGAATTAAGAATAGAGGTCGACCATCGGAACAAAGCACACCGGATGCCTATTGGTTACAGTTATTCGAACGTTATGAAGAGTGGATCCATCAATTCAATATCTGTCCTGTTCTTGAAATTAATATTGGTGATTACGATTTAATTCATGATTCCCATTCAAGACAATCGATTTTAAAAAAAATTTCCGAATTGATATAGATATTAAAAAAAGGCCATTCCAAGGAATGGCCTTTCTAATGTCCGTATCTCCAAATTGTGCGTGTTTTTTTTAATATGGCGGAGGAGGAGGGATTCGAACCCCCGCGGGCCGTGAAGCCCCTGGCGGTTTTCAAGACCGCTCCCTTCAGCCGAACTTGGGTACTCCTCCTTGCTGACACGATTAATACTATATCATATGTCTTAACCCTGTGCAAGCCCCGCCATTAAAATTTTATTTTTTACACAATTATATTGTGTCATAATTAGTTAAGCTTATCCTTATTTCCCATATATGGACGCAATACTTCTGGAATCACAACACTACCGTCTTCCTGTTGGTAATTTTCCAGTATTGCGGCAACCGTTCGCCCAACAGCAAGACCAGATCCATTCAGTGTATGCACAAATTCAGGCTTTTGCTTTGTCCCTGGATCCCGACGGAAACGAATATTAGCCCGTCGCGCTTGAAAGGCCTCAAAATTACTGCAAGATGAAATTTCCCTATAAGTATCGTAACTTGGCAGCCAGACTTCCAAATCATATTTTTTAGCAGCTGTAAACCCGAGGTCTCCGGTACACATGCTCATCACTCGGTAAGGCAGCCCAAGCTTTTGTAAAACAGTCTCTGCATGACCTGTAAGCTTCTCAAGTTCGTTATAGGAATTCTCAGGCTTCACGAACCGGACAAGTTCTACTTTATTGAATTGATGCTGGCGAATCAAACCACGCGTATCCCGGCCGGCTGATCCTGCTTCTGAACGGAAATTTGTGCTATAAGCGCAGTAAGCAAACGGTAAGGCTTCACCATCAATCATATCCTCACTATGATAATTCGTGACTGGCACCTCGGCAGTTGGAATTAAGAAATAATCTTCTTCTCTAATCTTAAAAGCGTCCTCTTCGAACTTCGGCAGTTGCCCCGTTCCTGTCATGCTTCCACGATTTACAAGATACGGTGGCAGCATTTCTGTATAATCATGTTCTTCAGAGTGAAGATCCATCATAAAACTAATCAGCGCTCTTTCCAACCTTGCACCCATACCTTTGTAGAAAACAAACCGGCTACCGGTCACTTTAGATGCCGATTCAAAATCCAAAATGCCCAGCTCTGTGGCCACTTCCCAGTGTGGTTTGACTTCAAATGGCTCCTCTTGAATCTCACCCCACGTCCGGACCACCACATTATCTTCCTCATCATCACCTACTGGAACACTATCATGAGGAATGTTCGGAATAGACAGCATTAATGTTTGCAGATCATCATCCACTTGTCGCAGTGATTCATCTAATTCTTTAACTTTTTGACTGACCTCACGCATCTCTGTAATACGATCATCTGCATTCTCACCATCACGTTTTCGTTTCGCAATTTCTTGAGAAACCTCATTTCGCTTAGCTTTTAATTCCTCTGTTTCTTGAATCAATTCTCGCCGCCGGGCATCAAGCTCCTGAAACTTATGAAAATCACTTAGATCCTCGCCCCGTTTCAATAACTTGTCTTTGACTTCATTGTAATTCTGGCGAACATATTTTAAATCCAACATGTTATATTCCTCCTGTCAAATAGGCTACATATAAAAAACGCCCACCCCCTTATAAGGGACGGACGTTGATGCCGCGTTGCCACCCTGATTGTTTGCTGCATTCAAAAAGACAAACCGCTCAGCCGGATAACGGACCGGACCGGAAATGCTTACTTTCAATTTCGGCACTTCGACTCAGGGATGGATTCATAAGTTCCTTTGTCCGGTTTACACCAACCACCGGCTCTCTATACAAAAGAGAATGCTTATTACTTGTTCCCATCTTCATCATTCAGACATTTTTTTGTTTTAATAACTTACATGATTCACAAATTAAAGTCAAGTTATTCCTATGACATCTTTGCTTGTACCATATCAACAAAATACGCATGTAGCCGCTTGTCATCTGTTAATTCTGGATGAAAGGCTGCGGTTAAAAAGTCGCCTTGCCTTGCAGCAACAATTTTTCCATCATATTTCGATAAGATTTGGACGCTTTCTTGAACATCAAGAATGTACGGGGCGCGAATAAATACACCATTGAAATTGTTAGCAACCCCTTCGATGATTAATTCCGCTTCAAAACTGTCACGTTGACGGCCAAACGCATTCCGGCGGACATTGATATCCATTAATGCTAAATGCGGCCCTTTTTGCCCCTCAATTTGTTTGGCCATTAAGATTAAACCAGCACAAGTACCAAACACAGGCTTGTCCTGAGCAAAAGCCTTAACGGGCTCAAACAAATCATATTGGTCCATTAACCGTCGCATGGTTGTGCTTTCACCGCCGGGAATAACGAGTCCATCCAATCCTTCTAGTTGATCACGACGTTTCACAATTTCAGTATCTGCACCCGAAGCTTCTAATGCCCAAATATGTTCACGAACGGCTCCTTGCAATCCTAAAACACCAATTTTAACTGTCATTTACCATCAACCTTAACCTTTATTCACTGCGTTCTTGCATTCTTTCTGAAGCATCAAGTGTCGACATCTCAACACCTGGCATAGCTGTTCCTAATCCTTTAGACAACTCAGCAATTAACTGATAATCTTGAAAATGTGTTGTCGCTTCAACAACAGACTTTGCAAAGTTAGCCGGATTCTGTGACTTAAATATACCTGATCCAACAAACACGCCGTCAGCACCCAGTTGCATCATTAGTGACGCATCAGCTGGTGTCGCTACACCGCCGGCCGCAAAGTTGACGACAGGTAAACGTCCGGTTTCTTTAACATCTAACAGAACATCGTACGGTGCACCTAGCTCTTTGGCTTTAGTCATAAGCTCATCTTCTGACATATTTTGAACTTCGCGAATCTGTGCATTGACTAACCGAAGATGCTTGACAGCTTCAACAATATTGCCTGTACCTGGTTCGCCTTTGGTCCGTAGCATTGAAGCTCCTTCACCAATGCGGCGCGTCGCTTCACCAAGGTCACGACAACCACAGACAAACGGCACCTTGTAATCACGCTTGTTAATATGAAACCGATCATCAGCTGGCGTCAATACTTCACTTTCATCAATATAATCAACATTCATTGACTCTAAAACACGTGCTTCAACGATGTGACCAATTCTTGCTTTAGCCATAACAGGAATGGAAACGGCATTCATAACATCTTCTACAATGGATGGATCAGCCATTCTGGCGACACCACCTGCCGCACGAATATCCGCAGGTACTCGTTCTAAGGCCATTACAGCAACAGCCCCTGCCTCTTCAGCTATTTTTGCTTGTTCAGCATTGACGACGTCCATAATGACGCCACCCTTTTGCATTTCAGCCATGCCACGCTTAACACGATCTGTTCCAGTTTGTCCCATGTGTCATCCTCCTAGCAATGATATCCTAACTGTTGACTTCCTCATAATGTTAATCATAACGCATAATTCAAACTGTTGCCATAGTATCTAAGACAATTAGATAAAGAAAATCCCCTTATGAGCAGATCCTCATAAGGGGAAGCAGATCATCCCCTAGAATAATCCTGTAACAAAATCAACAGCACTGGAAAATAGACCAGAAAAGAAATGACCCACTGATCGGAAAGTCAACACAAACCAATTGGCTTTATCGACATCGTCAGCTACAACGACAGGAGCCTTTAATTGATCTTTATAAAGATAACCACTTTGCTTTTGGTCCCCTGTGTATTTCAGTGTGACATAACCCACTTTGTCACCTTTTTTAACAGGAGCTGTTAATTCACCGTCATCATTTAACTTGGATTGATCCAAATGTAGAACAGGTTTAAAGTTGTCCGCTTGTCCACTGGAAACAACAGTCTTAATATCACCTTTCACTTCAATACCAACATGATCTTCTTTGCCTTTTAACACAGGTATATTTTTATGATCCTTGAATTGGTAGCCGTCTTTAACAATCGTTGTTTGCTCAAATTGATTAAAACCATAATCATACAATTTTTTTGTTTCAAGAAAACGAGCCGATTTGGAATCAGTCCCCATAACAACAGAGATCAAACGACGTCCATTTTGTTCAACGGTTCCTGTGAAACAATATTTCGCAAGATTGGTATATCCCGTTTTCAACCCGTCGACACCTTTATACTCATAAGCCGACATATTTTGTGTTTGTGAACTGAATCCTGGCAACATCCAGTTAACATTCACCATTTTAAACGGTTGGCCTTCAATACCCGCCTTGAAATTTTTCACAGCAGTACTGGAAATTTCCTGGGCCTTGCCACCTACATAGTATTCATTGATAAAATGATAAGCTAATTTGGCAAGCGCGCGAGCTGAAAGCGAATTGCCGTCATCTTTGTTACCTGTGTGATAGTTTCCTAAAAGATCACTATTGTTCAGACCCGTGCTATTCACAAATTCAGCCTTTTCCATACCTAATTTGTCAGCGGTGTTATTCATAATTTTCACAAATTCTTTTTCACTACCCGCAATTTTTGCTGCTAAAGCGATGGTAGCACCGTTAGCAGAGCTGATAGCCATGCCCTCATACAATTCACGAACCGTATATTGATAGTCAGGTCTAAGGGGGACTTTAGAATAGTCTGGTTGGTTACTAATTTGATTCGCATAATCCCCAACTGTCACTTTGGAATCCCACTTTAATTTCCCTTCAGCAATATATTTGTTCACGAGGTATTCCGTCATAATCTTTGACATACTGGCGGGTGGTAATTTGGTATCAACATTTTTAGAATATAAAATTTTCCCCGTCTCAGCATCTATTAATATAGCCGATTTGGCGTTAATATCAGGCCCTGCTGCCTTGGCTTGGTGCTCTGATAATGGCGATACCAATAATGTTAACGTCATTATGATCATGATACCAATAATGTTAGTTCTCTTTAAGTATTTGAACATTTGATTTTGTCCACCTCCACATACCCAAAAGTCATTTTATCATAGAATTAGGCAAAAAAGTAGACAGGGTCGAACCCTGTCAAAAAATAATCATATTGTACTGGTTTTCAACTAAAATGAGTAATTCGGTGATTCTTTTGTAATCTGAACATCATGGGGATGACTTTCGTGTAGACCGGCATTACTGATGCGCGTGAATTTGGCATTTGCTCGTAAGTCATCAACTGTCGGGGTCCCACAGTATCCCATACCTGATCGAAGGCCTCCGACGAGTTGATGAATCGTATCTGTCAACATCCCTTTATATGGAACACGACCTTCAATACCTTCGGGAACTAATTTCTTCTGGTTTTCCTGAAAATAACGATCCTTACTTCCTTGTTCCATTGCACTCACTGACCCCATGCCGCGATAGACCTTATATTGTCGGCCTTGATAAATTTCCCGAGCCCCTGGACTTTCATCAACACCGGCCAAAATACTTCCAAGCATAACGGCATGTCCGCCCGCAGCCAGAGCTTTAACAATATCACCTGACAATTTAATACCGCCGTCAGCAATGACTGCGACACCATGCTTCTCTGCCTCTTGCGCACAATCAAAAACCGCTGTAATTTGTGGGACACCCACACCGCTAACAACACGCGTCGTACAAATTGAACCTGGTCCAATCCCGACTTTGACCACATCAGCACCCGCTTTAATCAAATCACGGGTTCCTTCAGGCGTTGCAACGTTTCCAGCAATCAAATCTAAGTCAGGATAAGCTTCGCGAATCGCTGTGACCCGGTCCAAGACACCTTGGGAATGACCATGTGCTGTATCGAGAACAATAGCATCCACACCCGCTTCAACTAATTTTTTCACCCGCAACATGCAATCTTGACCAACCCCAACGGCAGCTGCTGTAAGTAACCGGCCCTGATTATCTTTTGCCGCATTCGGAAACTCGATCACTTTTTCTATATCCTTAATCGTAATAAGGCCCTTCAGAAAATCTTGATCATCGACTAACGGCAATTTCTCAATTTTGTGCTGTTCGAGAATCTTGCCCGCCTCTTCAATGGTGGTGCCGACAGGAGCTGTTAATAAATGGTGACTTGTCATCACCTCAGCAATTTTAATGGAGTAATCATTGGTAAACCGCAAGTCACGATTCGTAATGATACCGACTAATTTACCTAACTCATCAACAATCGGAACACCCGAAATACGAAATTTACCCATTAAATGCTCTGCATCATACACTTGATGCTCTGGTGTGAGATAGAAAGGATCTGTAACAACACCACGTTCTGAACGTTTTACCCGGTCAACTTGCTCCGCTTGCTCCTCTATGGACATGTTTTTATGAATCACACCAAGGCCGCCTTGCCGAGCGATCGCAATCGCCATTTCCGCCTCCGTCACAGTATCCATACCCGCACTAATTAACGGGATACTTAACGCAATTTTTTTCGTCAATTGAGTTTTAGTTGATACATCTCTTGGCAATACTTCTGATTTAGCAGGGATTAGCAAAACATCGTCAAAAGTGAGTGACTCTTTTGTAAATTTATCTTCTCGCATGCCGCTCAAGACCCCTCTCCGGCGATTCCGCCGAAATTTTTATAGATAGCTTAACAAGCCGGTGCAGGGGTGTCAATATAGGGACCAATAATTCTATAATTCAAATAATGGAGGACATCAAAAGATGAGCGAGCAACATTTATGGAAAGCTCTGATACCTTACCAGTCAAGCCATTTTACTCAATCATTTCTATGTGAATTATATTCAAAACTAGGTATTGAAAACGCTCAGCGTAAGAGTTATCAAAACAGCAATGCAATGAGCTATTATCTACAACATGGTCAAAACTACCTTAAGAATGCCGATCATTCATCAATAGAGATTCGACCAGTCCTGCTTTTTTATGGGCTTGTTCAATTAATTAAGGGTCTATTACTGACGGTTGATCCTGATTATCCAAGTCATACTGATGTTTTAGCCCATGGTGTAACAACTAGAAAAAGAAAAAAAGCGAACTATGACTTTCTGGATGATACCGTCAAAATACAAACGAAAGGATTGTATACTCATGGAATGAGTCAATTGTTTCATCTTAATGCCGTTCCCGCTGAGAAGTGGTCTATGAGTATGCTATTAAGAAGTATTCCCGATATTCAAGAATTATTTCTTCGCATAAATCGTCAAAAACCGCTTATTCGCGTTCATATCAAAGGGCAAACGATGACTGTTAATGAACGCATCCTAGACTCTCTCCACATGACCCCTGACCGATTTTGTAACTATCTGACCCGGCAATCAGGGGTGAGTTTTCAATTAGAAAACTCAACAATAGGTGACCTAACTTTGGTGACCTCCAATGATATTATGCCATCCCTAATGCACTATCCATTTTTTAAGAACATGCAAGACGAGCCATTTCTTCCTTTACATAAGGATTTATACCATGAATTACCAGAAATTTTTATCCACTATTTAACTCTATATAATCTAAGTATGATATGCCGTTATGAAACTGAATGGTGGTATGACTTGCATTCTCAAAGCGCATCTAACGACAAACCCTTCATCTTACAATTTCTTGATATTAGCTCTCAAAAAATCCCTAAACTAGTTGGCGAATACTTGTTTAGATGTGAATCAATGATCTAAAATTTTCTCAATATGAAGCGAACGATCATCCGACAATGATAAAATTTGACCATCTGTTAATTGAACCATAGGCCGCGTCGGTGACTGTGCTTGAATAAAGACAACAGTGCCTTCCCTCTGATTTGATAAATAAACCTTTGTCCCTTTGAAACTATTAACGACTTCATTTACAAAAATATCGAGAATGCGTTGTTCAAACTGACCGAAGTGATCCATTCTCATGAGTTCTAAGACCTGAAAAGGGGACTTACCTTTTTTATAGATACGTTCTGAGACCATTGCGTGAAAAACATCGGCAACGGCAATAATTTTTGCGTGGGCATGAATTTTTTGGCTCTTAAACTGATGCGGATATCCAGTTCCATCTTCACGTTCATGATGCTGTAAAATTGCTAATGCCATTTCATCACTAATGGTAGGTAAACTCTTTACCAAACGATAACTTAGAATGGGGTGCATTTTTAACCGGTCACGTTCTTGAGGCGTGAGTGAACGATGTTTCCTAAAAATGTGTGGGGGCATTTTCGCCATACCGCTATCTGCTAGAAGACCAGCAACAGCTATGGAATGAATTTGGTCACAGCTATAGCCTAATTTATCAGCAATAAATCCAGAAAGGAGTCCCACTGTAACACAATGATGATAGATATAATCTTCTTTGCTAGCATATTGATTGAGTAATAATAGCGTTTTTTTGTTGTTCAGAAAGTCTTGTAAAATGGGAATGATGAGTTGCCTAATTTCCAATATATTAATGGGCCAACCGCTCTCCCAGTATGTAAATTGTTGTTTAAACTGTTCAACAGCATATATATATTGATCACGTAATGACCCGTCTCCCATGGTCGATGGTGGTTTTCCAACAGACTGTTGTGATTGAGGTTGAAAGGATTGCCCATCTTTCAATTTATCTTTAACGTGAACATCTTGGACCAAGAAAGCCTCTAATACATGTAAGTGCTCTTGTTCCAATACTGTATTAGCCTTTATGATTGGATACCTTGACTTCCCGATTATATCGCGTTGTAAAATACAGCCTTCAATAAGATGCTCTCGTTTAACTTTCATTGACTTTGTTCCCCCTTAAACAGAGATTCAAACTTTAAGAAAAAATAGGAATCAAGTGGTGATCTTGATTCCTATTTTGATAGGCCGTGTCTGTTGCTTATTCTTCATATCCTTCAGTATCAATCAGTTCCGGCGCCTCTCCATCATCTTTGATTCGAGTTATAGTGGCGACATGATCTTCATCACCCATTTTGATGAGCTTAACCCCGACGGTATTCCGACCCATTCTAGAAATTCCGGAAACAGCCGTACGGATAATGATGCCGCTGGTCGTAATAATCATGAGGTCGTCATCTTCACTGACTGTTTTTAATGCAATCATGTCACCATTTTTCTCGGTGATATTGCATGTTTTAATTCCTTTTCCACCTCTTGTTTGCAGACGGTAATCGTTAATATCTGTCCGTTTACCGAATCCTTTATTCGTAACAATTAAGATCTCCTGATTGTCTTCAATCGTTCCCATTCCGACAACATCATCATCATCATCCAAGGTGATCGCTTTGACACCAGTAGCCGAACGACCCATGGATCTGACATCCGATTCAACAAAGCGGATAGCTAAGCCTTTCTTCGTACCGACAATCACTTCTTTTTGTCCATCTGTCAGACTGACATCAATTAATTCGTCATCTTCACGAAGACTGATGGCAATCAGCCCGCCTTTTCTTATATTACTAAAAGCTGAAAGGCGTGAACGTTTAGTAATTCCATGCTTTGTCATGAAAATAAGGTGATTATCATCCGTGAATGCTTCAACAGGGAAGACAGCTGTAATATGCTCATCTTTCTCAATTTGAACTAAATTAATAATTGGAATGCCTTTAGCAGTTCGCCCAAGTTCCGGGATCTCATAGCCTTTTAACTTGTAAACCTTCCCTTTATTCGTAAAGAAAAGAACATAATGGTGCGTATTCGTGGTAAATAGTTGCTCCACGAAATCATTCTCATTGGTCCCCATTCCCTGAATGCCGCGTCCACCACGGTTTTGACTCTTATACGTATCAAGCGGCATTCGCTTAACGTAACCATTGTGTGTTAAAGTCATAACAATATTTTCACGGGGAATGAGATCTTCGTCTTCAATCAAATCGGAACCAACGGTAATCTCCGTCCGGCGTTCGTCATTGTATTTCTCTTTGATCTCTGTTAACTCATCTCTAATAATTTCGAGGACTTTTTCCTCATCAGCCAAAATCGCTTTTAGTTCAGCAATGAGTTCAATAAGTTCTTGATACTCTTGTTCAATTTTGTCACGCTCTAAGCCCGTCAACCGTTGCAACCGCATATCTAAAATAGCCTGGGCCTGTTCATGACTTAAATCATAGTTGGTCATGAGACCATCTCTGGCAATATCTGTTGTTTTTGAATTTCGAATTAATTGTATGATAGCGTCAATATGATCCAGAGCAATACGCAGACCTTCTAAAATATGGGCACGGGCCTCGGCTTTATTAAGGTCATATTGGGTTCGACGGATGATAACATTTTTCTGATGCTCTAAATAATTTTCCAGACATTCTTTTAAATTAAGTACTTTTGGCTGCCCGTTGACAAGAGCAAGGAGGTTAATACCATAGCTTGTCTGCAAAGCAGTATGCTTGTACAAATTGTTTAAAAGTACATTGGCATTCGTATCACGACGAACTTCTATGACTACACGTAAGCCGTCACGATCAGATTCATCACGTAAGTCGGAGATCCCTTCAATCTTTTTATCACGGACAAGCTCAGCGATTTTCTCTACCAATTTGGCTTTATTCACCTGATATGGAAGCTCTGTAACAACGATGGTTTCTTTGCCATTCTTTTCTTCTTGAATGTCAACTTTTGCTCGTAAATAAATAGAGCCTCTGCCCGTGTAGTAAGCTTTTCTTATCCCCTCACGACCTAGAATGAGACCAGCTGTAGGGAAGTCCGGTCCGGGAATATACTCCATTAAATCCGATATTTCCATATCAGGGTTTTTACTTAGAGCTAAGATACTATCAATAACTTCCCCTAATTGGTGGGGAGGAATATTCGTTGCCATTCCGACGGCAATTCCGGATGCCCCATTGACCAGAAGATTAGGGAATTTGGCTGGAAGAACCAATGGCTCTCTCTCGTTACCATCATAATTATCTTGAAAATCGATGGTATCTTTCTTAATATCACGAACCATTTCCATGGATATCTTTGACATTTTAGCTTCGGTATAACGCATCGCTGCAGCAGCATCACCGTCAATCGAACCAAAATTACCATGACCGTTCACTAATTCATAACGGTAACTAAAATCTTGGGCCATACGTACCATTGTGTCATACACAGCCACATCTCCATGAGGATGATACTTACCGATTACTTCACCGACAATTCTGGCTGATTTCTTGTAGGATTTATCAGCGGTGATGCCAAGTTCATTCATCGCGTACAAGATTCGGCGATGAACCGGCTTCAGACCATCCCGAACATCTGGCAAAGCGCGGCTGACAATTACACTCATAGCATAGTCTAGATATGACGTTCGCATCTCCTGACTGATATTTACCGGTTTAATCCGGGATTGTTCACTTTCCGACATAAACGTCTCCTCCTATTGTACCGCGGACACTTAACTTAGATGTCAAGATTCTCTACGTATTGGGCGTTGTCTTCAATAAATTTACGGCGCGG
Organism: Tuberibacillus sp. Marseille-P3662; assembly: GCF_900178005.1. NCBI lineage: Bacteria > Bacillati > Bacillota > Bacilli > Caryophanales > Sporolactobacillaceae > Tuberibacillus > Tuberibacillus sp. Marseille-P3662. Next base: position 78,620 of record NZ_FXBS01000005.1, read on the forward strand.
TTCAACCTTATCACCCATTAGCGCTTCGAATATCTCATCAGCTTCCATTGCATCATGCAAACTTACCTGTAAGACTGTCCGGTTGTCAGGATCCATGGTGGTTTCCCACAATTGTTCGGGATTCATTTCACCGAGACCTTTATAACGCTGAATAGACGGCTTAGGATTCTGTGGTAGTTCCTGCATCTTCTGATCTAACTCTCTATCGTTAAAGACATAATTAACTTTTTTACCTTGTTGAATCTTATAAAGCGGTGGTTGAGCAATATAGATATAGCCGTTCTCTAACATGGGCCGCATATACCGGTAGAAAAATGTTAATAGTAGAGTCCGTATGTGCGCCCCATCAACATCAGCATCAGTCATGATGATCACTTTGTGATAGCGAGCCTTGGATATATCAAAGTCTTCACTGACACCCGTTCCTAAGGCGGTAATAATCGTTCTAATTTCATTATTAGATAAAATTTTATCCAAACGTGCTTTCTCTACGTTGATGATTTTGCCTCGTAACGGTAATATGGCCTGAAAATGTCGATCGCGTCCCTGTTTTGCTGAACCTCCCGCTGAGTCACCCTCAACAATATAGAGCTCTGATTGTGAAGCATCTTTTGTTGAACAATCAGCAAGCTTTCCTGGAAGGGAGGACACTTCTAACGCACTTTTTCTCCGAGTTAACTCACGAGCCTTTTTAGCAGCCTGCCGTGCCCGAGATGCCATAAGACCTTTCTCAACAATCTTCTTGCCGACATTTGGATTTTCATATAAATATCTAGAAAAATAATCAGCAAATAGGGATTCCGTAATAGTTCGGGCTTCCATATTTCCTAATTTAGTTTTCGTTTGTCCCTCAAACTGAGGATCAGGATGCTTAATTGAAACAATCGCTGTTAAGCCTTCGCGAACATCTTCACCCGTCAAATTTGGGTCGTTTTCTTTAAATAATTGGTTTTTCCTAGCGTAATCATTGATGACGCGTGTTAATGCCGTTTTGAAGCCTGACTCATGGGTTCCGCCTTCATGGGTATGAATGTTGTTGGCAAAAGAATAGAATTGACTTGTGAATCCATCGTTATATTGTAAAGCAATTTCAACGTCAATATCATCTTTTTCTCCCTCTATGAAAATCGGTTCTTCATGCAATACATCCTTTGAACGATTTAAATAAGCAACATAAGATTTAATGCCGCCTTCATAGTGGTATTCAACACTTTGTCCCTCTTCACGTTCATCCTTAATAATCATCCTCACCCCACGTGTTAGAAAGGCGAGTTCTTTTAAGTGATTAGCTAGAATATCAAATTCAAAAACAGTTGTTTCCTGGAAAATTTCCGGATCAGGAACAAAGTGAGTGACGGTGCCTGTATGTTCAGTTTCACCGATAACATGTAAATCAGCTTCTGGAATACCTTTATGGTACGCTTGATAGTAGACTTTCCCGTCACGATGCACTTTCACCCATAGCTCTTGAGAGAGCGCATTAACAACAGACGCACCGACACCATGCAATCCGCCAGAAACTTTATAACCACCGTTGCCAAATTTACCGCCAGCGTGTAAAACAGTCATTATAACTTCAACAGCGGGGCGACCAACCTTTTCATGCATACCAACGGGAATCCCCCGGCCATTATCAACCACTGTCAAACCACCATCACGGGTAATCGTCACTTCAATATAGTCGCAATACCCTGCTAATGCTTCATCGATACTATTATCGACAACTTCCCAAATGAGATGATGCAGACCTTTGGGTCCAGTTGAACCAATATACATTCCGGGACGTTTCCGGACAGCTTCCAGGCCTTCAAGAACCTGTATTTGATTTTCGTCATATGCGTTCTGATTGATGTTTTGCTCGGCCATTTCGCTCACCTACACTTTACCTGTCTTCTATTATTTCGATTGTTCTGTAATGGATTGATCCGACCGGCGTCTTAATGTCGACGGTGAAAACGGAGAAAAATAGACATATTCATCAGTGATGATGACTGATTTAGGGGACGCCTCACCAACATCAACAACTCGTTTACTCAACTTATTATTTTCAATAAATAACTGGTTCTCTTGTTCTTGGTTAAATAAATCATAATCAAAGATAGCAATAACTTCTGCCGTACGAATAATTGTATCCTCACCTAAATGTATGAACATACCCGACACCTCAACAATTGGCTAGGATTTGGCCTTGTGATACTTGAAAGGACGCAGCTTTTTGTAGCATTTCATGATGAATGCCTTTGACATTTGTTGTTGTGATAAATGTTTGGACGCGTTCTTGAAATGTGTGAAGCAAGTGTGTCTGTCTATGATCATCGAGCTCACTTAACACATCATCCAATAATAACAACGGATATTCTCCAACTTCTTGCTTAATCAGTTCAATCTCCGCTAATTTTAGCGACAGGGCTGTTGTCCGTTGCTGTCCCTGGGAACCGAATGTTTGCACATCCTTATCATTGACATAAAATTTCATGTCATCTCTATGAGGACCAATTAAAGTGGTACCTCTTTGAATTTCTTTTTCTTGCATGCGTTCGAAAGCCTTTTCATACTCTCTCCTTATCTTTGACAATTCCATATCTTCTGATACGTCTGCCACACTCGAATTGTAAGTCAAAGAGAGTTCTTCTAAACTCCGGCTAATACTATGGTGAATCGGGCCGGCCCAGTCCCTCAATAATTCAATAAAGCGGTATCTCCTATAAACAATATCTGCCCCTAGGTCATTCAACTGTTCCGTAAGAATGTCCAACATAGGATCGCCGTTCTGATGTTTTCGGGACAACTCTTTCAAAAGTGCGTTTCTTTGTTGCAAAATTTTTTGATAGTGTGTTAACTGATGCATATATACGGGATGGATCTGCCCTAATTCCATGTTAATAAACCGCCGCCGGATATTTGGATTGCCTTTAACTAAATTCAGATCCTCGGGGGCGAACATGACGACGTTACATAAACCGATATATTCACTTAATTTCCGTTGTTCTATTTGGTGACGCTTGGCCTTCTTACCTTTTTTGGAAATAACTAATTCAAGAGGGACGTCACCACTTTGCCGTTCAACTCTACCTTCTATTTTAGCATATTCTTTGCCCCATTGGATAAGTTCTTTATCATGGGGCGTTCGATGCGAATTAGCCATGGCTAAAACATATATTGACTCGAGTAAATTAGTCTTTCCTTGGGCATTTTCACCTAAAAAGACATTGATCGTGTTGTCTAAATTGATGGATGTTTCACTGTAGTTCCTGAAGTTTTTAACTTTAATAGACTTTAAAAACAAAAGGGCTTACCCCCTTTTATCGAATGACAGTGTAAGTGCCATGATTTTCAACTGAGATTTGATCGCCTTCATACAACTTTTTGCCGCGCCGATCCTCAGGCTCGTTGTTAACAAAGACGTTAAACTCGGCCAAAAACCACTTAGACTGTCCGCCTGATGTAATAATATTTTCGAACTGTAATAATTGTCCAAGAGTGATGTAATCTTGATCTCCTTTAAGCTTAACACTCTCCACCTTTTATGTCCCCCCTTAATCATCATTTTAATTTCATTGCTCGTTAATTAGTTCGAACGGGGAGGATTAACATGATAAGACCTTGATCTTCTGTAGGGCGAATAAGAAAAGGCCGCATAGCTCCTGTAAAACTAACACGAACATCTTGGGTATCCATACGACTGAGGACGTCCATCATATATTTTGCGCTAAATGAAATTTTTAATGCTTCACCCTCGATAGATTTGGCTTCAATATTTTCGAAAACACGTCCTAGTTCTGCTGAATGCGATGACACTTCAATTTGATGATCCGATATTGTTTGGAATTTAATAACATTATTTCGTTCCTCTTTCGCTAAAAGTGAAGCACGATCTATAGCTTGGTATAAAGATTTAGTAGATACAATGATATCAGTTTTACTTTCATCCGGAATGAGGCGATTTGTATCAGGATAATTCCCGTCCAATAATCGAGAAAAGAATTCAATATTTTTCGCTTTGAACAGGACCTGATTATCAGTTATGACAATATTAACCCAGTCACCACGACTCTCATCAAGTATTTTAGATAGCTCATTCAAACTTTTTCCCGGAAGAACAACGTTATAATGTTGCTCATTAGTTTCTCCAGTTTCAACGGTTATTGATTTTGATGCTAAACGGTGGCTGTCAGTTGCGACGCAATCTAGTTTGCCATTTTGGATAGTCCAGTTGACACCTGTTAACACCGGTCGTGTTTCTGAGGTGGACACAGAAAACACAGTTTGTCGGATAACATTTTTCAATAAATCAGTTCTTATGCTTATAGATTCATTTTCGTCAATGACTGGTAATCGTGGATATTCCTCAGCATCAAGACCATTTAAGTTAAATTCCGCAGAGCCTGCAGTGATTCGAGTCATTAAGCGCGAATCAACTTCTATATTAACAAATTCACTCGGTAGTTTTTTAACAATATCAGCAAAAACTTTAGCTTGAAGAACAATACTTCCTGGTTTATCAACAACGGCATTTTCATGATCTTCATCCTCAAGAGGAATATAAGATTTGATTGATATATCAGAATCGCTTCCTGTCATAGAAATACCGTCATGGCCAGCTGTAATTTTAATACCTGTTAAGATCGGAATGGTCGTCCGGTTTGAGACAGCCTTCATAATATCATTGACACTATTAACTAATTGATCTTTCGCGATTGAAAATTTAACTTGAGCGTCGCCAAGCGTGCTTTGATTTTCTATATCTTGCATAATGGACCTCCTAATATATTTATTATTTATCTTTAAAAAAACGTCATAGTAATAGTAGGGACGGTGGATATGTGTATAAGTTTATTCGATTAGGGAAATAACGCCTATCCACATGTGGATAGGCTGTGTATAATTCGTGTGACAAAAAGTGTGATTATCAACAAGGTTGTGATCAGTTGGTTAAACAGGAGACTTTAATTTCTCTGTCATATCATCCACTTGTCTTTGCAGATCTTGGTCTTGTGAAAGCATTTTTGATATCTTCTCATGAGCATGAATGACGGTTGTATGATCTCGCCCACCGAATTCTTCTCCAATTTTAGGTAAGGAGTAATCCGTTAGTTCTCTGGATAGATACATTGCGATTTGTCTGGGATAAGCAATTGACTTCGTTCGTTTCTTTGCTCCAAAGTCTTCAAGTTTGACTTGATATTGTTCGCCAACAGTAATTTGAATATCTTTTATTGTAATCGTCTTAGGTTTAGAAGATGGAATAATATCTTTTAAAGCCTCTGCAGCAAGATCAACATTCATATCTTGGTTAATTAAAGATGAATAGGCAACGACTCGAATGAGTGCCCCTTCTAATTCACGGATGTTACTGTCAATTTGATTAGCAATATAAAGCATAATTTCATTTGATATATCGAGGCCATCAGCTTTTGCCTTTTTGCGTAAAATTGCTATTCGAGTTTCTAAATCAGGAGGTGTAATATCAGTGATAAGTCCCCATTCAAATCGTGAACGCAAGCGATCTTCTAAAGTCGGTATTTCCTTGGGCGGTCGGTCGCTTGAAATAATGATTTGCTTTGAATCTTCATGTAAAGCATTAAATGTGTGGAAAAATTCTTCTTGAGTTTGTTCTTTACCAGCTAAGAATTGAATATCATCAATGAGTAATACATCAACATTCCTGTATTTATTACGAAAATCATCCGCTTTGTTGTCACGAATTGAGTTGATAAATTCATTGGTAAACTTCTCTGATGTTAAATAGACGACCTTAGCATCAGGCTTATGCTCGATAACATAATGCCCAATTGCATGCATTAGGTGGGTTTTTCCTAGACCAACCCCACCATATATAAACAGTGGATTATAGGCTTTTGCCGGAGCTTCTGCGACAGCTAATGAGGCTGCATGGGCAAAACGGTTACCTGCTCCAATGACAAAGGTATCAAATGTATATTTAGGATTCAGCATCGATTTTTTTGATTCATAGGATGTTTGAGACTTTGCTTTTTGTGCCTTTTTGTGTTGCTGATCCATCTCCAAATGTTCTTCGTCCATGTTTGTTTGTGGAATGATAAGTTTGATGTCGAGTTCCGATCCGGTAATATCTTTTAACGTATCAGAAATGAGGTCAGAGTACCTGGATTCCAGCCAATCACGTGCAAATTCATTAGGAGCTGTAATAATTAATGTGTTGTTTTCATATGAATGAGCAGAAGTTGATTTAAGCCAAGTTTCGAAGCTTGGTTTGCTTAACTTCTTTTCAATTTCACTTAGGGCTTTATTCCATAAATCATGAATATCATCCATCATATCTCCCCCCTTCAATGCAGTGTTAATTATAAATAGACAATAATCGGCATTGTATAAGGAAACAATCCAATTATCGACATTATCCCGTGGTCTGTGGACAATTAAATAAACAAGGTGTTAATAAATTTCCACAACGATATCCACAATTGTGGAAAAATAATTTTAGTGATTTAGGTTATTAAGAGCTAAAACACAATCATCTTATCAAAAAAGTACCGTGGGTGCAATTATCAAAGTGGATTGTCCACAAAATCATAGCGGTGTGGAGAAAAACTATCCACAGGCATGCTTTCTGTTGAAAAAATGTCGATATTTGTTGTTAACAGGAAGTCAGTGTCGAAGAAATTATCCACACCATGTGTGCATTGCATCTGTCACTGTTATATAATAGATTGGGGTTAGAAATCATTTTAGTCATCTTGACATTTGATATATATATTCATATAATAGTCCAGACTGCAATTTTCAAGTTAATTGACAGCTAAAGATCCTCTAGGAGGTGTAATAAATGAAACGCACTTTCCAACCCAATAATCGGAAACGTAAAAAAGTGCACGGTTTTCGTTCTCGTATGAAAACAAGTGAAGGTCGTAAAGTTTTGGCTCGTCGTCGCCGCAAAGGCAGAAAGACTTTGTCAGCTTAAGATCACTGTACTCTGCAGTGGTCTTTTTTCCACTTAAAGAGGAATGAATGTTACCTTTAAGTATGATGAGTCGATTGGTCAATCCCTGAGGAGACATCTTGTGATGAAAAAGATGCAACGTCTAAAAAAGAACAGTGATTTTCAAAAGGTATTTAAAAATGGTCGGTCAATGGCCAATCGCCAATTTGTTGTTTATCAGTACAAACATTATAGTGACAATCATTCACAATATTTTCGAGTGGGATTGTCTGTAAGTAAGAAAATTGGAAACGCTGTTACCAGAAACCGGATTAAACGATACATTAAAGATGTGATTCATAGGTTGGACAACCGTCTTCCGGCAGGTTACGATTTGATTATTATAGCTCGGAAGCCCACTCATGAGATGGATTATCATCAGGTTAAAAGTAGTTTGAATCATGTGTTAAAACGAGCGAAGCTTTTAAAATCGGACAAGGGTGGGTAGGATGCGAATACTATTCATAGTGTTACTTCGGTTTTATCAAAAGGTGATTTCACCGATTAAACCACCAACATGTCGATTCTATCCGAGTTGCTCACAATATAGTGTCGAGGCACTCAGGAGATTTGGTATGATTAAGGGCGGCTATCTTACAGTTAAGCGAATTGTGAAATGCCAACCTTTTCATTCAGGGGGATTTGATCCTGTTCCCGACAAGCATCCCAAATATAGATAGTGACAATTGATGTCTTAGAGGAGGCTCATCCCGGTGCGTAGAAAGATTGTCTTAATAACAACCTTACTGCTGCTTGTAACTGTTTTGGCTGGGTGTGGTAATTTACAGACACCCATTACAAGTGAGAGTGAAGGTTTTTGGAATGAATGGTTCATTTACCCATTATCAGCATTTATTACATATATTGCAGGTATATTTAATAATAGTTATGGGCTTGCCATTATTATCTGTACAATTCTCGTTCGTTTGCTGATATTACCGTTAATGATCAAACAAACCAAAAGTTCAAAAGCGATGCAGGAAGTTCAACCTGAAATCAAGAAGTTAAGAGAAAAGTATAGTTCCAAAGATGCTGAAACACAAAAGAAATTGCAGGAAGAGACCATGAAGCTTTTTCAGCAGCATAAAGTTAATCCTTTAGCTGGTTGTTTTCCTATTATTATTCAAATGCCAATATTGATAGCCTTCTATCAGGCAGTGTATCGGACAGAGGCTATTAAACAGCATGAATTTTTGTGGTTCAGTCTTGGACAACCCGATTACATTTTGCCAATTATTGCGGCACTATTCACATTCGCTCAACAAAAACTCATGATGGGTCGCACCGGCAACGCCAATCCACAGATGGCAATGATGATGTACATTTTTCCAGTAATGATAGCTATTTTTGGATTCTACTTCCCGTCAGCCCTAGCATTGTATTGGGTCGTAGGTAATCTCTTCATGATCATACAAACTTACTTCATCACGGCCCCTAAACCAAAAGAAGCCAATAGTAACAATACAGGGGGAAATAAAAAGTGAAAGAAGTAACGGTGAGTGGCAAGTCAATTGATGAGGCTGTGTCATCGGCGTTGGACTCATTGAATAGTAGTAAAGATAATGTCGACATTCAAGTTTTAGAGGAACCAAGAAAAGGTTTTTTCGGCTTATTTGGTGCAAAACCAGCCAGAGTTAAAGTTCTGTTAAAACCGGATCCTGTTGCTAATGCTATTAATTACTTAGAAAAGGTCATTCATTTAATGGGAATCACGGCCCAGGTTCATGTAACCAAAGTCAATGAAAGGCATTATCAGTGTGAACTAACAAGTGAGCATATTGCTGTTCTTATTGGCAAAAGAGGTCAAACCTTGAATGCTTTACAATTTTTAGCTAACTTGACATTGAATAAAGATATCACTAAAAACATAACGATGACATTAGATGCTGAAGGTTATCGCGAAAGAAGGGAAGCGTCACTGAGGAAGTTAGCCCAACGTATGGTGCTTAAAGCTAAAAAAACGTCGCGCGCTGTTCGATTAGAACCGATGCCTTCCTTTGAACGCAAAATCATCCATTCGGCTATACAAGGAACTGCCGATATTCGGACGGCTTCACAAGGCGAGGAGCCCCACCGTTATGTCATAATTTACCCTCAAAAATATAAATAGAGAAACAATATCAAAATGTGATAGGAGCGCATAGTGGACCTTACGATCCCACTATGCTTTTTTTATGTTGTAAAAAAGGATCTTCAAAATGTCCAGGGTTGTGGATAAGAAAGATAAACGAGGGTGTCTGCATGTTATCCACAAGTGGAAAATCTCGGGACTTTATCCACAGTCTTTTTTGTGATATTCTTATACTTTAGGATTCCTATATTGTGTGGATAACTCTCTTGTTACTTTAGAGATTGTTTAAAGAGAGGTGAAAGTGGTTGGAACAAGATACCATTGCGGCCATTTCGACCCCAATGGGGGAAGGGGCCATTGCTATTGTTAGAATCAGTGGTGATGAGGCTATTCACATTGCTGATAAAATATATAGAGGTAAGCAAGCCTTGATGCATGTAGAGTCACATACCATTCATTATGGTAAGTTGATTGACCCGATGAGAGACCAAGTCGTAGAGGAAGTGATGGTGTCTGTCATGCATGCCCCGAAGACGTTTACTAGAGAAACCATCGTAGAGATCAACTGCCACGGTGGTGTGACGTCTGTGAACCAAGTGCTTGAATTGGTTTTAGGCAACGGTGCTCGTCTTGCTGAACCTGGTGAATTTACCAAAAGAGCCTTTCTTAATGGCCGGGTTGATTTATCTCAGGCTGAGGCGGTTATGGATATGATTCGTGCCAAGACAGACCGGGCGATGAACGTGGCCATGGAACAAATGGAGGGGCGATTATCCCATTTAATTAAAACATTACGCGGGCAGTTACTTGAAACCATTGCTCAAATAGAGGTTAATATTGATTATCCAGAATATGACGCAGAGGAAATGACGAATCAAACTGTTTTACAAAAAGTCATAGAGGTAAGAGATTCGATTGATCGTCTACTGGTGACAGCCAAACAAGGTCGCATTATCCGTGAGGGGCTTGCCACAGCTATTATCGGCCGACCCAATGTCGGGAAGTCATCGTTAATGAATAGCTTAGTTCATGAAAATAAAGCCATTGTTACGGAAATACCGGGAACAACACGGGATGTCATTGAGGAGTATGTGAATGTTCGCGGGGTTCCGTTAAAACTTGTGGATACGGCAGGTATTCGTGATACGGAAGATATTGTGGAAAAAATGGGTGTTGAACGTTCCCGCCAAGTTTTAACTGAGGCTGATTTAATTTTACTTTTGCTTAACAATAATGAACCCTTAACGGATGAAGATCGACAACTTTTTAAAGCTATAGAGGGCATGGAAGCGGCCATTATTGTCAATAAGACAGATTTACCGCAAAAACTGTCCGTTGAAGAGGTTGAAGAACTAGCAAATGGTCGACCTGTGATTACAACATCGATTCTTAATGAACAAGGGATTGATGAACTTGAAACAGGAATTTCTGATCTGTTTTTTACCGAGGGGATTGAAGGTCAAGATTTGACTTATGTATCCAATTCAAGACATGTTGCGCTTTTGAAACAAGCTTACGCGGCTGTAGGTGAGGCGATTAGCAGTATTGAGGCCGAGTTACCGGTTGATATGGCACAAATCGACATACGAAGAACTTGGGAGATTCTTGGGGAAATTGTCGGTGATACGGTTTCGGATAGTCTTATTGATCAGTTGTTTAGGCAATTCTGCCTTGGCAAGTAATTAAAATGATAGTTAAGGAGGTTGAGCTCATGGCCAATTTTAATGCAGGTCATTACGACGTTATTGTCATTGGTGCGGGTCACGCTGGCGTCGAAGCAGGACTGGCTTCAGCACGTATGGGTGCTAAGACTTTAATGCTAACATTGAACTTGGATTCGATTGCTTTCATGCCTTGTAATCCGTCTGTTGGTGGTCCGGCAAAAGGAGTTGTTGTCCGGGAAATTGATGCTCTTGGCGGAGAAATGGGTAAAAACATTGATAAAACTCATATACAAATGCGTCTATTGAATACTAGAAAAGGACCGGCCGTAAGAGCGTTGCGTGCTCAAGCGGATAAGGTTCTGTATCAACAGGAAATGAAAAGGACGCTTGAAAAAGAAGATAACTTAACTTTGGTTCAAGGTATGGTGGAACGTCTTATTATGGAAGATGGTGAGTGCAGAGGGGTTATTACAAAAACGAAGGCTGAGTATCGTGCAGAGAATGTCATTATCACAACAGGAACATTTTTGCGCGGGAAAGTGCTCATTGGCGATTTGTCCTATGATAGCGGTCCAAATAATATGCAGTCGTCGATTAATCTTGCTCATCATTTAGATGAACTTGGTTTTGATATTGTTCGATTTAAGACTGGGACACCACCTAGAGTCATTAGTCATTCCATTGATTACAGTCAAACAGAAATTCAGCCGGGAGACGAAGAACCGAGGGCCTTCTCTTATGAAACAACGGAATATATCACTGATCAAATCCCTTGTTGGCTCACCTATACAACACCCGAACTGCATAAGATTGTTGATCAAAATCTTAACCGTTCATCGATGTATTCAGGTGCAGTTAAAGGGACAGGCCCCCGTTATTGTCCGTCCATTGAAGACAAGGTGGTTCGTTTTAACGATAAACCTCGCCATCAGGTATTTCTAGAACCAGAAGGCCGACATACTGATGAAATCTATGTTCAAGGCTTGTCAACCAGCATGCCTGAGGATGTCCAACATGAGATGATAAGAACTGTTCCCGGATTGGAAAATGCTAAAATCATGCGTGCCGGTTACGCGATTGAGTATGATGCGGTTGTTCCCACACAGCTGTGGCCATCACTTGAGACAAAAAAAATTCCTGGCCTGTTTACGGCTGGTCAAATTAACGGCACATCCGGATATGAGGAAGCTGCAGCACAAGGTATTATGGCAGGGGTTAATGCAGCACGAAAAGTGTTTGGCCAAGAGCCTGTTGTCCTTGAACGCTCACAAGCCTATATCGGTGTTTTAATTGATGACTTAGTAACTAAAGGCACTAATGAACCTTATCGCCTGTTAACATCAAGAGCGGAATATCGATTGCTTTTGCGCCATGATAATGCGGATTTGCGCTTAACTGAGCTTGGTCATGATATTGGACTCATTTCGGAAGAACGCTATCAAGGGTTTGTACGTAAAAAGCAATTGATTCAACAAGAGAGGGAGCGTCTTGAAACGGTTGTCGTTAAACCGACAGAAGAAGTGCAGGCGATGTTAGAAGAAAAAGGGGCTTCTCGATTAAAAGAACCTGTTAATGCGATTCATTTCCTTAAGCGGCCGGAAATTCATTATCAAGACATTGCACTTATTTCCGCACCAGAAGAGTCGCTACCTGAAGTGATTCAGGAACAGGTGGATATTCAAGTCAAATACGAAGGCTATATAACGAAACAAATGGAAGATATCGAGAAAATGCAGCGTATGGAAAAGAAGAAAATTCCGGAACACATTGATTATTATTCAATTAATGGTTTGGCAACAGAAGCCAAAGAAAAATTAGATAAGGTTCGTCCATTATCTGTCGGCCAAGCCTCTCGGGTTTCAGGTGTCAATCCAAGTGATGTTTCCATTCTTCTGGTCTATATTGAGCAGGGCAGAATGGCTAAAGCCGAATAATCGGGAGGCGGATTATGGATACTTTTGTGAATCTTTTACAGGAGAAGGGTCTTTCCCTTTCTCCTACACAATTGAAACAGTTTGATACATATTTTCATTTATTAGTTGAATGGAATCAAAAAATGAATTTGACGGCTATTACAGATGAAAAAGAGGTTTACCTCAAACATTTTTATGATTCGATGACACCAGCTTTTTTTCAACCATCTTTTTCATCCGCTCATTTATGTGATGTGGGTGCAGGTGCCGGATTTCCCAGTCTCCCGCTTAAAATTGTATTTCCGGAATTACGGGTGTCCATTGTGGATTCGTTAAAAAAACGTACTCATTTTTTAGAGACTTTGGTTGAAAAGCTTGGACTAGAAGGTGTTGAGTTATATCATGATCGGGCGGAAACCTTTGCTCATCATCCCAATCACCGGGAACAATATGATGTTGTAACTGCGCGTGCTGTAGCTAGACTGTCTGTCCTTAGTGAGTACTGTCTCCCTCTTGTTAAACCTGCTGGTCAGTTTATATCATTAAAAGGGGCGAGCGCTAAGGAGGAAGTAAAAGGTGCCGATGAAGCCATTCAGTTATTAGGGGGTCACGTTGAAAATATTCACCCTCTATTATTGCCAAACGAAGAAAGTCATCGGCACATCATTATTATTAACAAGCAGAAAAAGACAGCTAATAAATATCCTCGTAAACCAGGGACACCAATTAAAAATCCGTTATAATGTTTCACGTGGAACATTTGCAGGATTTTTGACTGATTGAGTCGAAACTATTTATGGGGAGATCATTAAGGGTGGTGACTGTCAGTGAAACATCCTTTTTCCAAAATATTTGGGCAAGGAGAAAATGAAGAAGTGACGGATGATTTGTCTCAGGAACAGATACAAGAGATTCCGATTGCACAAATTATCCCTAACCAATATCAACCGCGGACGATGTTTAGTGACGATAGGATAGATGAACTAGCGCAAACGATTGAAACACATGGCATGATTCAACCGATTGTTGTTAGACGAACGGGTTTTGATGAGTATGAAATCATTGCCGGCGAGCGACGTTGGCGGGCTGTTCAGCAGCTTGGCTGGGAACAGGTTCAAGCAATTATTAAAGAATATGATGATACGCAAACAGCTGCTGTTGCCTTAATTGAAAATTTACAGCGAGAAGAGTTAACATCTGTCGAAGAAGCCATGGCTTATGCAAAGTTAATGGATCTTCATGGCTTAACACAGGAAATACTTGCAGAAAAGCTTGGAAAAGGGCAATCGACGATCGCTAATAAATTACGATTATTAAAGCTTCCCACATCTGTCCAAAATGCTTTGTTGAATCGGGATATTACTGAGCGACATGCTCGTGCTTTGATAGGCTTGAAGGCATTCCCTGAAAGCCAGGAAAAACTCTTAGAGGAAATATTAGAGAAACAATTGAATGTCAAACAGACAGAAGATCGTGTTCAGCAATTAAAAGAAAAGGCCGATAAGCCCAAGTCTAAACCTAAACGTAGTAAGCGGGTATCTTTAAGCAAGGATATGAGGATCGCCCTTAATACGATTCGCCAATCCGTTGATATGGTCTCTGATACAGGCGTCAACATTGATACTGCCGAAGAGGATAATGAGGAATATTATCAATTTACGATTCGTATTCCGAAAAATAAATAACGGATGTTTAAGCAGGTGGCCGGTGGTCAACCTGTTTTTAATTACGGGGATTTTATGGTGAAAGCTTGCTGTAAATTCTTAAGGTTTTTTTATCTCTAGTATAACAATCAATTCAAATCGTGGTAAAATAGATTTATAGTCCAATATTGTCGATGTGTCGTAAGGGTAGGTGACAAAGTGGGAAAGATTTTAGCAATTGCCAATCAAAAGGGCGGCGTTGGCAAGACAACAACAGCGGTGAACCTCAGTGCTTGTCTAGCACATCTAGGAAATAAAGTCTTGCTCGTGGACATTGACCCACAAGGTAATTCTACCAGTGGTGTAGGGGTTGATAAAGGTGATGTCGATGAGTGCGTTTACAATGTTTTAGTTGAAGATGCTCATCCAGATCAAGTGATTATACCGTCCGTTATGGATAACTTGGAACTTATACCATCGACCATTCAGTTGGCTGGAGCAGAAATTGAACTCGTATCGACGATTTCACGAGAGGTGCGGTTAAGTCGAGCGATTGAAAAAGTCGCTGACCGGTACGACTATATAATTATCGACTGTCCCCCATCCCTTGGATTACTAACAATTAATGCTCTGACGGCGGCCAATGCTGTTTTGATTCCGGTACAATGCGAATTCTATGCACTTGAAGGTCTAAGTCAACTATTAAATACCGTTAGACTTGTACAAAAACATCTCAATCACCATTTAGAGATTGAAGGTGTGCTTTTGACCATGTTAGATGCACGTACGAATTTAGGTATTCAAGTTATTGAGGAAGTTAAAAAATATTTTCAGGATAAAGTCTATCAAACGGTGATCCCACGTAATGTGCGATTAGGAGAAGCACCAAGTCACGGCAAACCGATTATCGTTTATGACCCTAAATCGCGAGGAGCAGAGGTCTATACAGAGTTGGCAAAGGAAGTGATTGATGGATGAGTACAAATAGAGGGCTGGGAAAAGGTATAAGTGCGTTTTTTCCGGCAACAGAATATAAAGACAATGATTCGGTTTATGACCTAGTGGTGAAAGACATTCGACCCAATCCTTATCAGCCGAGAAAAAGTTTTGATCAGGAAGCCATTCAGGAATTAAAGGAATCGATTGAAGTTCATGGCATATTACAACCATTAATCGTCCGCAAAAGTATTAAAGGTTATGATATCGTTGCAGGTGAACGACGGTATCGGGCTGCGCTTGAGGCGAAATTTCAAACCGTTCCCGCTATTGTCAAGACTTTAAGCGACCAACAAATGATGGAAATCGCCTTGATTGAAAATCTTCAACGCGAGGATTTGAATCCTGTTGAAGAAGCGAATGCCTATCAAAAGTTAATGGATGAACTAGAGTTAACCCAGGAGCAACTAGCGAAAAAGCTAGGTAAAAGTCGACCACATATAGCTAATCATCTACGGTTATTACACTTACAACAACCTCTTCAAAAGCTAGTGGCAGAAGGACAATTAACAATGGGTCATGCTCGCACGTTGCTTGGGCTAAAGAATAAAAGTAAATTGAATGCTGTTGTTGATAAAGTGATCAAGGAGAATATGAATGTTCGACAACTTGAGCAGTTGATTCAGTCTTTAAACAAAACTGTTTCACGTGAAACAAAGAAGGCCAAGCCCCAATTAGACCCTAATTTGAAACAAAAGGAATCAACATTGAGACAACGGTTTGGGACGTCTGTTAATATTAAACAAGCCAAAAGTAAAGATAAAGGTAAGATTGAAATTGAATACTATTCAAAGGAAGATCTTGATCGCGTGTTAGATCTATTAGATACTTAATATTTTACCTGTTGAAACCACTTCTCATAGTGGTTTCATTTTTTAAGAAAGGCTGTTTTCGTAAATTTTGTTGCTTTCAACCTCATGGTTGAACCAAAATACGAAATGGTAGCTCCGTTGATTTCCGTTCCGGGCAGTCGCTTTCCGCGGGCAACGCTTCAGCCTCCTCGGAAGAAAACCACTTCCTGCGGGGTCTTCAGCTGTTGCTTTTCCCGCCGGAGTCGACGGCCCTTCACTCCAATCAATGACTTGGATTTCATTAAACATAATCAATGTTTTGAAGTTGTTAAGCACAATACTAGCGGAGGAAGTACACGGAGACTCCTGCGGGACTAGTGGCCAAAGTGAGACTCCGCAGGGCATACTAAGGATAATCAGCTAAATGCGTCACGTCTTGTGACAACGCTGATCCTACCCACATCAATCCACCCCAAAAAGCAAAAATTGCTTTTCCGGGACCCCGGGTGTGGGCATGAGGAGGCTCACGGGTCACTCAGCGAGCGCGTAGTGTATTTTCGGAGCGGTATATGACGATGCATTTTATAGATTTTGTGTAAAAGCAATAATCTTTTAGAAAATAGTCTTTAAGAAAAAGATAAGTGATAGGAGTCATGTTTATGGTACTTACAGGAACCCTCGTTAATGCCTTGGCTATTATGTTAGGGGCAGTCATTGGTACCTGTTTTTCTAAAATTCCTGATAACATTAAAACAACGGTGAATCATGCCATGGCTTTAGCTGTGATTGTATTAGGACTACAGATGGGATTGAAAAGCGACAATTTTTTAATTGTGATCGGAAGCTTGGCCCTTGGCGGGGCTATCGGTGAATGCATAGATTTAGAAGCAGGTTTGAACCGTCTTGGAACATGGCTTGAACAAAAAGTGGGTGCAAAAAGAGAGAATGGTGGCAATCATAATATTGCCCAAGGTTTTGTAACGGCAACTTTAGTGTTTGTTGTGGGCGCATTAGCCATTGTAGGGGCACTAGATGGTGGTTTAAGAGGAGACCATGATGTCCTCTTAACTAAAGCGATGTTAGATGGATTTTTTTCGATCATATTTGCAACAACGTTAGGTATTGGTGTTATTTTTAGCGCAGTACCGGTATTCATTTATGAAGGAGCAATTGCCCTATTTGCGACTCAAATTCATCAATGGGTTCCTCAAGTGTTATTAGATAACTTTATTACAGAAATGACGGCGACAGGTGGTATCATGATTTTCGCTATTGGCTTAAATCTGATGAACTTGACCAATATCAAAACCGCCAATCTGTTACCAAGTATTGTGATTTGTGCCTGTATCGTAGCGGTTCAATTTATTTGGTAACTTATAATATTAAAAGCGAACATTAATCGTAGGCTGGGCCTCTTTGTTGAAGCGTTCTACGAGCGCGTCATGCAATCCCTCAGCGATCAGCTGAGACATTTGCATGACAAGGGATAGGCGTGTGTTTTGCAGAACAAAGTATTCCATATAGCCACTGACATTGACAATACCCGTAATATGGATGTTGCCCACAGGAGGCAACTCTTTTTTTACCCCTGCACCTGGTCTGACGGGGCCATCGGCGACAGTAACGGTTCCGACATTATTATACCGACCTAGACATGCGTCAACGCCAATAATAAATGGATGATCTAAATGTTTATTAATGTCATCAAGCGTATCTTGTAAATTAACGGCGTGGACAGGATGGTCTAGTGTTCCGTATATGTGATAAAGGGGAGAGTTCTGTTGTTTTAATTTTGCCCCTATAAGTGGACCTAAGGCATCACCTGTTGAACGGTCTGTTCCGATACATATAACGGCAATGTTTTCTTCCTTATGGTTGTATAAGGCTTTTTGTATATATTTACTTAGTTGTTCCTTCGAGACGGGATCTTTGTAATGAACTCGGGTGTCCGCTTTTTTTAATGTTCGAAACTTGTCTTTTAGATTCATAGGTGACTCTCCTCAATAATAATACTATTAGTATACGGATATTTTCACTGATCTATACATTAAAAGACGGTAAGAAAATTGGAGGGGACCTAAATAGATGTGGTTATCGGGAATCAAGTGGATGTTTTTGATCATCGGTACAATGATTGGTGCAGGGTATGCTTCTGGGCGTGAATTATGGCAATTTTTTGGACAAGAAAGTGAATTGGCGATTGTATTGTTTACAGCTTTATTTATTCTTTCAACGTTTGTCATTCTGAATATTAGTTTTGAATACAAAACCTATCACTACATACCTATCTTGAAGATGCTCTTAGGTGAAAAATTAACGTTTTTATATGATGGCATGATTGTCCTCTATTTATATACTACAACGGTGATTATGCTTGCGGGTGGCGGGGCGTCATTAGCTGTATTAGGTGTTCCATTTTGGATTGGTATTGGGATCATAAGCTCTATGCTTGTATTGCTATTTATATGGGGCAATAAGGGTATGGTGATGATGAATGCCGTTGTAATTCCAGTATTGATTATATTGCTGGTGAGCGTTCTAATCAAATTCTCTCATGTAGGTGGGCAAATCTTGAAGTTAGATTGGCATCATCAGGCGAATTGGCCATCGGCTTTCACTTTCACAGCGCTAAATATATTACCATTGGTCGCTGTTTTGGGTGCGATCGGACGTGACATGAAGTCAAAAGGAGAAGTGTGGATTGCAAGTATTGGGAGTGGCTTAACATTAGGTATCATTTCCTTCTTATATAATCATTCACTGACTCAAGTGACGAATGAGATCATGCTATATGAAATTCCGTTGTTTGCTTTGTTAAAATCCTATCCATATGTTATGACAGTTGTGATGTCGACACTGCTTTGGTTTGCAATCTATACAACAGCGGCATCAGGTGTCTTTGGGTTAATTACACGGTTTAAAAAAATGGTGAACATGCCATTGTGGTTATTAGCTCTTATTCTCATATTAACGATGATTCCGATGACAATGGTTGGATTCTCCACATTAGTGGCTGTTCTATACCCGATATATGGATTGCTAAATCTTTATTTTTTGGCCTCAGTGTTGATTTTTCCGATAATGCAAAAAGGTCATTAAAAATTGAATATCATTAGAAATTGAATCCACAGGAAGATTGGGTTATAATAATTTGTAATATACATTATACGTGTAACAGTGATGAGAGAAAGTAGTACTTGAAGTGATGCTTGTATAGCGATTCGGGGATGGTGAAAGCCTGATCAAGTCCTTCTAGGAAGGCGTTCTTGAACTGTTTTTTTCTAAAGGGGATACGGTTGGATGACAGCCGTGTCAAATAGGGTGGAACCGCGTGAGGCTGTATAGCTCCCGTCCCTAGGTTGTTGATGACCTAGGGCGGGAGTTTTATTATGGGTAGAAAAGGAGCGAGTAATATGACTGTGACAATGGAGACAATTGTTAACTTATCAAAACAACGGGGATTTATCTTTCCCGGTTCAGAAATTTACGGTGGACTTTCTAATACATGGGATTATGGTCCATTAGGCGTTGAACTGAAGCGTAACATTAAAGAAGCTTGGTGGAAAAAGTTTGTTCAGGAATCACCCTATAATGTGGGGGTCGATGCGGGTATTCTAATGAATCCAAAAACTTGGGAAGCTTCGGGTCACCTTGGTAACTTCAATGATCCGTTGATGGATTGTAAACAATGTAAATCAAGGCAAAGAGCGGATAAGTTAATTGAAGATCAAATTGGTGAAGAGAATCTCGATCAGGCTGTCGATGCCTTACCGTTTGATGAGATGCAGCAGTTGATTGAGGATCATCATATTCAATGTCCAGTATGCGGGGCTGAGGATTTTACACCGATTCGCCAATTCAACTTGATGTTCAAGACCTATCAAGGGGTGACCGAATCGAGTTCAGATGAAATTTATTTGCGCCCTGAAACGGCTCAAGGTATTTTTGTTAATTTCAAAAGTATCCAAAGGTCGATGCGTAAAAAACTGCCATTTGGTATCGGTCAGATCGGTAAATCTTTTCGGAACGAGATTACGCCAGGTAATTTTACTTTTCGCACGAGGGAATTTGAGCAAATGGAATTGGAGTTTTTCTGCAAACCAGGGGAGGAGATGGAGTGGTATCATTATTGGAAACAATATTGCCGTACGTGGCTGCTATCTCTTGGTATGACTGAAAACAACATCCGTTTACATGAACACTCTGATGAGGAACTTTCCCATTATAGTAATGCAACAACGGATTTTGAGTACGACTTTCCGTTCGGTTGGGGTGAGCTTTGGGGCATTGCCTCTAGAACAGATTATGATTTAAGCAAGCATATGGCGTATTCTGGTGAAGATCTGCGATATATTGATCAGGAGAGCGGTGACCGTTATATTCCGTATGTCATTGAGCCAGCCCTTGGAGCTGACCGGGTTACTTTGGCGTTTTTAGTTGATGCTTATCAAGAAGAACAATTAAATGAAAAAGATTCACGTTATGTTCTACAATTTCATCCGGCATTAGCTCCTTATAAAGCGGCTATTTTTCCATTATCAAAAAAACTGAAGGATGAAGCTCAAGAAGTCTATCAAGAACTGGCTAAGCATTTTATGGTTGATTATGATGAATCAGGTTCAATTGGCAAACGCTATCGCCGACAGGATGAAATCGGGACACCGTATTGCATCACTTATGATTTTGACTCAAAAGAAGATGGGCAGGTCACCGTTCGTAATCGTGATACTATGGAACAAGTTCGGATGCCAATATTGGAATTAAAATCGTTTCTTGAAGAAAAGACTGCCTTTTAATTGGAAACGTCTCAGGACAAGGAGGAGATGGATCATGTCGGAGCAAAAACCGACGTTTCAATTGAATGATGTTGTTGAAATGAAAAAACCTCATCCGTGTGGGGAAAATAAATGGCAGATTATCCGAATGGGAGCTGATATTCGGATCAAATGCGTCGGTTGTGGCCATAGTGTAATGATGCCAAGAAGCCAGTTCAGAAAGAAGTTTAAAAAAGTCCTGGAACGAGCTGAAGAAACGGGAGAAGAACAGTAATGTTTCACGTGAAACATTTTTAGGCAAGCCTATCCGGCTTGTCTTTTTCTTGTCTTGTCTCTATAATTGGAATGGACGAAGAAGAGCCCTTATCGCAGGCGCCCGAACGAATAGGGAGGCAATGATAGATGTCATTAACAACCGGAATTGTTGGTTTACCTAACGTTGGTAAGTCAACTTTATTTAATGCAATTACACAGGCAGGTGCGGAATCTGCCAATTATCCATTCTGTACAATTGATCCAAACGTTGGGATTGTTAATGTTCCTGATGATCGCTTAACAGATCTTACTGAAATGTTCCATCCAAAAGAAACGATTCCCACAACATTTGAGTTCACGGATATAGCAGGGTTAGTCAAAGGGGCCAGTCAAGGTGAAGGCCTAGGCAATCAATTTTTAGCTAATATTCGTCAGGTCGACGCGATTTCCCATGTGGTTCGCTGCTTTGAAGACGGCGATGTCACTCACGTATCAGGAAAAATTGATCCGATCGATGATATTGAAACCATCAATTTAGAATTGATTTTAGCTGATCTGGAATCGGTTAATAAACGGATGGCTCGAGTAGAAAAAATGGCTAAGCAGAAAGATAAAAATGCTATGGCTGAATATGCTGCACTAAGTAAGCTCCAAGAGGCGTTTGAAAATGAACAGCCAGCGCGTCAAGTAGAACTAACGGATGATGAGCAGCAAGTGATCAAACACCTAAATCTATTGACGATTAAGCCAATCCTTTATGTTGCAAATGTCAGCGAAGAGGATATTGCAGCAGGAGAAGAGAATGAACATGTCAAAAATGTGAAGGCTTATGCAGAGAAGGATGGCGCACGAGTTGTCGTTATTTCTGCTAAAATTGAGTCAGAAATTGCGGAGCTTGAAGGGGAGGAAAAGCAGAGCTTTTTAGATGAACTCGACATTGACAAATCCGGACTCGATCAATTGATTGAAGAAAGTTATGATTTACTAGGACTCGCAACTTTCTTTACTGCCAGTGAAAAGGAAGTACGAGCTTGGACGTTTAAGCAAGGGATGAAGGCGCCACAAACTGCGGGTGTCATTCATACGGATTTTGAAAGAGGATTTATTCGGGCCGAAGTTGTTTCTTTCACTAATTTGATGGAAGCGGGTTCGATGAATCAATCTAAGGAAAATGGTAAGCTTCGTTTGGAAGGTAAAGATTATGTCGTTCAGGATGGCGATGTCATGCACTTTCGGTTTAATGTATAAACCAGGTATTGGTTTAAATCGGTCTTAGCGAATGAATATTCACTAGACCGATTTTTCACTTGACTTAATCGAACATTTGTTCTAACATAAAGTTAGTTCAAGGTTTTCATTAGTTTGTTCGTTGCGCAAGTATGGCTTCCTATGCTATAATACGTTTCTGTGAGTGATAGTAGCACTCTCTGCTCCTTTAAGGGGCCGCTCAGACCAAAGGGAGGTGACATACGTGCGTAAATACGAAATCATGTATATTCTTCGTCCTGACTTGGATGAAGAACAAGAAAATGCAACGAAAGAAAACGCCAAGCAAATTTTAACGGATAACGGTGCGGAAATCCGTGAAGTTGAATCCATGGGCAAACGTCGTCTTGCTTATGAGATTAAAGGTTATCATAATGGTGTTTATGTTGTTTTATATGTTAACGCCGGTGAAGAAGCCATTAACGAATTTGATCGTCGCGTCAAGATCAATGATGATATCATTCGTTTTATGGTCATCAGAGACGAACGCGAAGACTAATATTTAGGGGAGATTCTGATGATAAATCGAGTTGTTTTGGTTGGCCGTCTGACAAAAGACCCGGAACTCCGTTATACGCCAAGTGGCGTTGCTGTTGCCAATTTTACTCTGGCTGTGAACCGCCCGTTTACAAACCAACAAGGTGAGCGCGAAGCTGATTTTATTCAAATTGTCGTTTGGCGTAGACAAGCTGAAAATACAGCTAACTTTGTTGGTAAAGGAAGCTTGGTCGGTATTGATGGTCGCCTGCAAACAAGAAGTTTTGATAATAATGAAGGTCGTCGAGTCTTTATGACAGAAGTCGTAGGCGACAGTGTTCAATTTCTTGAACCCAAAGGCTCTAAGGGTCAGTCGGCAGGTATGAATAATAACTTCGGAAGTCCAAATCCGAATAACCAAACGAACTATCAACAGAATCAAACCAGCAATAATCGTCCGTCCGATAGTGATCCGTTTGCTGATGATGGCAAACCCATTGATATAACAGATGATGATTTACCATTTTAGATACGGACCTTAAATAAATGAAAAAGGAGGGAGTCCCCATGGCAAGAAGACGCAAGCGTAAAAAGGTGTGTTATTTTACTGTCAACAACATTAAGTATATTGACTATAAAGATGTTGACTTGTTAAAACGGTTCGTTTCCGATCGCGGAAAAATTTTGCCTCGTCGTGTCACAGGCACAAGTGCAAAATACCAACGCCAACTGACTCGTGCAATTAAACGTGCACGCCAAGTGGCATTGTTGCCATACGCAAGCGAATAATAGATGCAAAATAAAAAGCAGCAGGGATTCCCCTGTTGCTTTTTATTAGGTTTCCGTAGCGCAACATTGATCGTCAGGAACCAGTCTTAAGAAGGCTGGTTCCTAATAGCATTAAAGAGATGATCAGGATTTAATAAGAGCAATGATGCATTGTCGGCTTGGATGACACCATCGGCCATTGACTCTATATTTGATAGGTTGGTTGCAACTGATTCTTGTAACGGCATACTAGTCGATTCTAACATCCGGCTAACGCCGCTGACATGAAGGGCATAAGTAGATGTTGTCGGTGGGTTGATTATAATATATTTCCCTGTGTTTGCACTTAGAGGTTGACCGCTTGCTATAAGGTATAGGTCAATTAATGCATATACTTCACCTCGTAAGTGAAATACACCTTCAATGGCTGGAGGTGTTTTTGGTAATGGTTGCGTCTGCTTCGGCTCAATGATTTCCAAAACCGTTTCAGCAGGAAGCGCGATTGAAAGCTCAGCCATATATAATTCAATCATTTTGATCATTCCAATATCATTGGCCAATTAGGTAGCCTCCTTCTAATTTAGAATGGTTGTTAAAAACCTACTACATCTTTATCGGCAAAACTGGTTCTATGTTTTAATCTAATATAACCGCAGATGGTATAACCGTTTAAACTCATCCTTGTTAGACTAGAATAAGCTAAGACAGACTTCGTTGTCCCTTTATGATTTTTAATTGTCGGCATTGGTTGTAGAATAGAGAGATAGAAAGTAAAATTGAGTGAGACAGGTTTATAGGGGTGCTATAAAATGAGGCAATCAACGATTCTGACGGAAGGGGCAATAACTGCTTCGATTTTCGTCGTCCTATTATTAGTGACTGGGTTTATCCCGGTATTAGGTATCATAGGCGTATGGTTTTTACCATTGCCGCTGATTTATTTCACGTCAAAAAGGGGACCTAAGCCTGGATTCATGGTTATGGTCGTTGCTATTGCCGTCTCAATGGTAATGTCAGGATTGGTTTTAGCTATGCTGGCTCTTTCTGGTGCTGCCTTAGGATATGTCATTGGCATGCTTATATATCGAGAAAAGACAGCTTTGCAAATTTTAGTCATTGGAAGCTTAGCTGGCGTTTTCATGATGGTCTTCTATTACGGATTGTCCATTATTATCTTTGATACCAATTTCATCTATGACTCCATAGAAATGTTTAAGAACAGTATGAATACCGTTGCGGATATTTATTCATCGGAAGAAATGACGCAGATGGTGGACGAATACAAAGAACAGGCTGAACATTTTAAGAATTTAGCACCGCTATTATTAGTGGGAACGGGTATTATTATGACAGTCATTGTCTTACTGGTTAACACGCCTGTTCTACGTAAATTGGGGATACCGTTTCCAAAGTGGCCGCCATTCAGGGATTGGGTGTTTCCTAGAAGTTTGGTCTACCTTTTTATGGTTGTCCTTCTTATTATGATTCTATTCAAACCTGATGAAGGATCCGTGTTATACTTAATTATCATTAATACATTGTTATTGCTCTTCTATGTTTTAATTATTCAAGGAGTGGCTTTTGTCTTCTACCTATCTCATGCTAAAAATGTGGGGCGTCTGATTCCTATCTTGGCCATTGTTTTGGCTTTGATTTCGCAGGCTGTTCTTTATATTATGGTGTTATTAGGTATAATTGATTTAGGATTCGATCTAAGGAAACGAATAAATAAGAACAAATGATTGGTGGTAAGTGACATGTCCGACCAATTAAAACATGATCGCTGGCGGGGTTATCATCTTGTAATCCCCTGTGTTTTACTTTTAGCATTTATTTTTTCATCTTTTTTCTTTCACTGGCTGTTAGGCATTGCTGGTGTCGTTGTTTTCATTTTAATAGCGATAGCTGTCAGCTGGTCGGAACGCCATTTTCGTCGTCATCTAGAAAAATATATACAAACGCTATCACATAGGGTGAAAAAAGTCGGTGATGAGGCACTGTTAGAGATGCCAATAGGGATTATTCTCTACAATGAAGCACATAACATTGAGTGGATGAATCATTACATGGGGACATTGACTGACAATGATTCTCTTCTTTCGCAATCGCTCAATATGGTTTCAGAGGATTTAGTTCCTATTATAACGGGGGAAAGCGATAAAGCAATCATTGATATTAAGAAACATAAATATAAAGTGACTTTAAGACCTGAGGAACGTCTTATCTACTTGTTTGAAGTTACTGATTTGGTCAATTTGCAAAACCAATATGATGCTGAGAAGACGGTTTTTGGTCTGATCGCTTTAGATAATTATGATGAATTGACGCAAAGTATGGAGGATCAAGAGAAAAGCCGGTTAAATAACGAGGTAACGAATCGCATTAAGCAATGGGGAACAGACTACGGCATTTACCTTAAACGAATATCGGCTGAGCGTTTCTTTGCTGTATTCAATCACGATGATTTAGTCGAACTCGAAAAAAGCCGTTTTGATATCTTAGATCAAGTGCGGGAAGCAACGGCAGATAATAACATCCCTTTAACACTTAGTATAGGGGTTGGCTGTGGTGAAACAGAGTTGACTGAACTTGGTCAGATGGCGCAATCATCGTTAGACTTGGCACTTGGTCGAGGTGGTGACCAAGTTGCGATCAAGCAACCTTCGGGTAAAGTAAAGTTTTATGGCGGGAAGTCCAACCCAGTTGAAAAGCGAACGCGTGTCCGGGCAAGGGTGATTTCCCAAGCATTGACTCAATTAATTGAAGAAAGTGATCAGGTTCTCATTATGGGCCACAAACAACCAGATATGGATGCCCTTGGTGCTTGTATTGGAATCATGAAAATTGCTCAAGCCAATAACAAGCATGCAAATGTGGTTGTGGAACCAGAAAATTACGGTTCCGGAGTCATCCGTTTAGTTGATAAAATAAAAGAACATGGCCATTTGTGGTCAAAATTTATATCTGCTGATGATGCTGTTGAGCAAGTGACCCGAAAAACATTGGTTGTTGTTGTTGATACGCATAAACCATCGATGACGATGGAACACCGGTTACTGAATAAAACTGAACGCATCGTTGTCATTGATCATCATAGGCGTGGTGAGGAGTTTGTTAAGGACCCCGTCCTGGTTTACATGGAACCCTATGCGTCATCAACAGCAGAGTTAGTAACTGAGCTCCTTGAGTATCAGTCTAAGAATTTCAAACTCGATATGGTTGAAGCGACGGCGTTGCTAGCCGGCATAACGGTTGATACGAAAAACTTTACATTAAGAACGGGGTCCCGTACTTTTGATGCGGCCTCTTACTTACGAGCGCACGGGGCCGACACTATATTAGTTCAAAAACTTTTACGAGAAGATTTGGAGCGTTATAACAGGCGGGCAAAGTTGATTCAAACAACTGAGTTATATCAAGGGCATATGGGCATTGCCATAGGTAACAAAGATGACCGGTTGGATCAAGTGATTATTGCCCAAGCCGCTGATACGCTCTTATCGATGGAAGGTATCAAGGCATCGTTTGTAATATGTAGACGTCCTGACGGGCTCATTGGTATTAGCGCACGTTCACTTGGTGAGGTCAATGTTCAGCTGATCATGGAATCCATCGAGGGCGGTGGCCATTTGACTAATGCAGCGACGCAATTGGATGAGGATTTAACGCTTGAGGATGCAGAAAATCAATTAAAGTCGGCTATAGATGATTACCTTGATGAGGGAGGAGAATCAGAATGAAAGTTATTTTCTTACAAGATGTTAAAGGAAAAGGAAGTAAGGGCGAAACAAAAGATGTGTCTGAGGGCTATGCGCGTAACTTTTTGCTGAAGAAAAACCTGGCTGTTGAAGCGACAAAAAATAATCTAAAACAATTAGAAAAGCAAAAGCAAAAAGAAGCTGAACAAGCTCAAGCGGAAGTTGATGAAGCCAAGGCTTTAAAAGAACGACTTGAAGATATGACGATAGAATTGAAAGCTAAGGCAGGCGAAGGCGGTCGTTTGTTTGGCTCAGTGACGAGCAAGCAAATTGCGCAAGAGCTTAAAAGCTATGATATCAAAATTGATAAACGTAAAATTGAACTTGGTGAACCGATACGACAGTTAGGTTATACAAATATCCCTGTTAAATTACATCCGAAAGTGACCGCAACTATGGAGGTTCATGTGAGTGAACAATAAAATCAGGAGTGAAAAACATGAGTGATTTGTTTGCTGACCGGACGCCACCACAGAATATTGAAGCTGAGCAAGCGGTGCTAGGTGCTATTTTTTTGGAACCCTCAGCGATGATAACAGCATCTGAGCATTTGGCGGCTGAGGACTTTTACCGGACGTCTCATCAGCGTATTTATGCGGTTATGCTTGACTTATCAGAGCGAGACGAGCCGGTTGATGTGATTACTGTAACTTCAGAGCTGCAGAATCAAAATAACTTAACTGAAGTTGGCGGACTTGATTATATCAGTGAGTTAGCGGATTCATCACCAACCGCAGCCAACATTGAGTATTATAGTAAAATTGTTGAGGAAAAATCGTTGCTACGGCGATTGATCCGGACGGCGACGAGTATTGTTTCGGATGGGTACACGCGCAATGATGACGTGGAAATGGTTTTGGATGATGCCGAACGCACCATACTTGATGTATCGCAAAGAAAACGCACATCCGAATTTCAATCAATTAAAGATGTATTGGTTGAGACGTATGATAATATTGAAATGCTGCAAAATCGTCAAGGTGAGATTACCGGTATACCAACGGGATTTGTTGAACTGGATCATATGACCGCTGGTTTCCAAAAGAGTGATCTTATCATTGTAGCGGCCCGTCCCTCTGTTGGTAAAACGGCTTTTGCCTTAAATATCGCTCAGAACGTTGCGACAAAGAATGACGAGAATGTGGCGATTTTTAGTTTGGAAATGGGGGCGCAACAATTAGTGATGCGGATGCTGTGTGCGGAAGGCAATATTGACGCTCAGCGCCTCCGAACGGGTAAATTAGAAGAAGATGATTGGCAGAAATTAGCGATGGCTATGGGGAGTTTATCAAATGCGGGGATCTATATTGATGACACCCCAGGTATTCGGGTGAATGATATCCGGGCTAAATGTCGGAGGCTGCAGCAAGAGAAAGGCGTAGGCATGATCCTTATTGATTACATGCAGCTTATTCGTGGCAATTCATCCGGCCAATCGGAAAATCGTCAGCAAGAGGTTTCGGAGATTTCCCGGACGTTAAAAGCGATTGCTAGAGAGTTTAATGTTCCAGTCATTGCATTGTCTCAACTGTCTCGTGGCGTTGAGTCACGTCAGGACAAGCGGCCGATGATGTCCGATTTGCGTGAATCCGGAAGTATTGAACAAGATGCTGACATTGTTTCATTCCTTTACCGTGATGATTATTATGATCAGGAAAGTGAAAAACAAAATATTATCGAGATTATTATCGGTAAACAAAGAAACGGTCCTGTAGGAAACGTTGAGTTAGCATTTGTAAAGGAATATAATAAGTTTGTTAATTTAGATCGAAAACATGATGAAAGCCAAATACCTCCGGGTGCATAGACTATGAAACTGCCGACAATATCGTCGGCAGTTTTTTTATAGAGAAATAGAGCTTAATAGTAAAATACGAACATAAAATATAATGATATTTTAAATGTTCGGTAGTTGATTGACGTATACCTTGATCTATTGCTAAAATAAATGCATCATAAATAAATTAGGAACTTTTAGGAGGGCTCTCATGTCTTCAGTTGTGGTTGTGGGAACACAGTGGGGCGATGAAGGGAAAGGTAAAGTAACGGATTATCTTTCGGAAACAGCGGAGGTCGTTGCGCGATATCAAGGTGGCGACAACGCCGGACACACTATCGTTTTTAACGGTAAGAAATATTCACTCCATTTAATTCCTTCCGGGATCTTTTTTGACGATAAAAAATGTGTTATTGGCAACGGTATGGTCGTTAATCCAGCATCCCTAGTCAAAGAGTTGGAATATTTACATAATCAGGGAGTCCGAACCGATAATTTGCGGATTAGTAATCGCGCTCAAATTATTTTGCCTTACCATATCAAATTGGATGGCCTTGATGAAGTGAGTAAAGGGAATAACAAGATTGGGACAACAGGTAAAGGCATTGGCCCTGCCTATATGGATAAAGCTGCACGCGTGGGGATACGGATGGCCGATTTAATGGAACCGGAAACCTTTAAAGAAAAACTTCAATATAATTTGCAGCAAAAAAACCGTCTTTTAGAAAAAATGTATGAAGAGAATGGCTTTGATCTCGAAGCCATTTATGATGAATACATGGCTTATGCTGACGCTCTTCGACGCTATGTTTGTGATACATCTGTTGTATTGAATGAAGCACTTGATCAAGGGAAACGTGTATTGTTTGAAGGGGCGCAGGGCGTGATGCTTGATATTGATCAAGGCACGTATCCGTTTGTAACATCGTCCAACCCGGTTGCTGGCGGTGTTACCATTGGTTCGGGTGTTGGTCCATCAAAAATTAAACATGTCGTCGGTGTTGCGAAAGCTTATACAACCCGGGTTGGAGACGGACCGTTTCCAACTGAATTGGATGGCGAGATAGCAGACCAAATTCGGGAAGTTGGTAAGGAGTATGGAACGACAACGGGGCGGCCGCGCCGAGTCGGTTGGTTTGACAGTGTGGTTGTTGGACATGCGAGACGTGTCAGTGGCATTACTGATCTATCATTAAATAGTATTGATGTTTTGACAGGGCTCGATACCGTCAAAATTTGCGTGGCTTATGATTACAAGGGCAAGCGGATTGAGGAATATCCCGCAAGCTTGAATGTGTTGAGCGAATGTGAGCCTATATATGAGGAATTGCCCGGCTGGCATGAGGACATTACCAATGCGCGTTCGTTGTCAGAACTCCCGGAAAATGCAAGGCACTATGTCGAGCGTATATCTCAACTAACAAAAATTCCATTATCCCTCTTTTCCGTTGGTCCAGATCGCTCGCAAACCAATCTTGTTCGCGGTGTGTTCGCCGAGTAGACTATTGACATACGGCTGCTCAAAAGTTTGGGCAGCCGCATTTAATAGGAGGCACTTAAGGGACAATTTCGAACAGTTAGGATCATTTTCGAATAACGAATGATAAAGGTCTAGATTAAAATTTGAATGAATACCTTGCAAAGTTTTATAGTTAATGGTACGATATTTATCGTCGCTGTTAAAATAATAACGACTTCTGAGACACAACACCATCTGTAATCTTTAAAACGACGCGGGGTGGAGCAGTTCGGTAGCTCGTCGGGCTCATAACCCGAAGGTCGCAGGTTCGAATCCTGCCCCCGCAACCATAACTATTAAATACATAGGGGTCTGTGGTGTAGCGGTTAACATGCCTGCCTGTCACGCAGGAGATCGCGGGTTCGATTCCCGTCAGACCCGCCATTTACATAAATTAACGCAGATCTATCAAAATTGTCTGGCTCGATAGCTCAGTCGGTAGAGCACTCAGCGATACTTCGTGAATAGGCAACGTTGAGGAATACGGTTTTTGTATTCCGAATTTTTTAAGTTACTTCCATCGAATATTCTACGAGTTGTCCTGACGCAGCCCGCTACGAAGCAATACTAGTAGAGGAAAGGACAGTTTTTATACAGCGATACTTCGTGAATAGGCAGCATTGAGGAATACGGTTTTTGTATTCCGAACCTCCATAAGGATAAAAATAAATAAACTCAAGGTTAGCCTTATATCATGGCTCGATAGCTCAGTCGGTAGAGCAGTGGACTGAAAATCCTCGTGTCGGCGGTTCGATTCCGTCTCGAGCCATCCATTATTGACGCACTCAAAGTGCGTCAATTTTGTGTTCCTCAAAACTGATCGCCCTTTAGGGAGTTGCCTTTTTTATGACATATTTACGATAATACTACATCTGTGTTACAAATTGTCGAATCGTCTTGCTTCAAGAATCCATGACTGCTAGATTGTTAAAGGCAAGGTTAATGATGCTTTGGACCTACTTAGGTTCTGGGAGGATTGGATGATGGGGAAGACGGATGATATTAAGAAGTTGATAGCGAAATGGACTTTGGGCGCAGTTGCTTTAACTGCTCTTGCTTTTGCTCCCGTACAGACAAGTTTTGCTAAAGATAATGATATACATACGGTTTATCATGTTTACTTAGGCAATGAATCAATTGGAACGATGGATAATCCTGAATTAATTAAAAGTTTTATAGATAAGAAAGTGAAGCAGGCTGAAAAGAAACATCAACAATATGATTTTACAACTGGAAGAAAATTGAGTTTGGTTCCGGAAAAAGTATTTCAAGCAGAAACCAACAACAAACAAGTTTTTCGTCAATTCAAAAACAAAGTCACCATTAAAGCTGATGTCGGTGCTGTTCAGGTTGGTGAGGATAAAGTTGTCTATGTTCAATCAGAAAAGAAGGCGAAAGAACTTGTTAAGAAGTATAAAAAGCATTTTGTCTCTGAGCCATTGCTTAAAGCACATGAAAAGGGTCAAACTAAATTGGAAGATGGAACGGAACTGTTAAAACTTGAGTTTTCGCAGCCGTTAAAGGCCGTATCGGGACGGGCGTCTATTAAACAGATCAAAGATACGGATCAAGCCTTCGACTATTTATTAGAAGGAAACTTAACCAAAGCGACTTATAAGGTCAAAGAGGGAGATGTTTTAGTCGATATTTCTCATAAATTTGACTTGAGTCTTAATGAATTACTTAAACTGAATCCAAAATTACAAGAGAATAAACTCATACATATCGGTGACAAAGTCACGGTAAAGAAACCTAAACCTTTTGTTAACGTTACGTTTAAAAAGAAGGTAACGAAAGAAGAAACAATTGATTATAAAACAGAGACTCGTCAAAACGATAATATGTATAAAGGGAAAGAAAAAGTTGTCCAAACGGGTAAAGAAGGCAAACAAAAAGTACGTTATCAATTAAAAGTCGTTAATGGTCAAACGGTTCAACGGAAAACTGTTAACAAAGATGTAATATCCAAGCCGCGTAAGAAGATTATAGAAAAAGGTACAAAAGTGATTGCGTCACGTGGTACAGGGAACTTCCGATGGCCGACTCATGGTGGCCCCATCACGAGTGGCTATGGTAAAAGGTGGGGAAGTTTTCATAAAGGGATTGATATCGATGGCACAATGGGAACCTCGATTTTAGCTGCTGATAATGGTGAGGTTGTATCGGCTGGATACAATAGCGGAGGTTATGGCAAACGCATTGTGATTGACCATAATAACGGCTTCCGGACAACCTACAATCATTTATCAGACATTGATGTTCACACCGGACAAACGGTTAAGAAGGGGCAATCGATAGCTAATATGGGTACATCCGGTGATTCAACAGGAACCCATTTACACTTTGAAGTCATCAAAAATGGCAGTACTCAAAATCCACTTGATTACGTTCACCGTTAACCTCTAGATTTTTCTAGAGGTTTTTCTTTGTAACTCACACGATATAGAAGGATTTTTTATTGGGAGCAAGAACTATTTATGTAAATGTTTTTATATTTGCGGGTGTTAAATTCATTTAATAGGATGCGTATGATAGAATAGAGGAATGACATGTATTAAAATTGGAGGGATCATCTCGTGGAACAGAAAATTCTTGTTGTAGATGATGAACAACCCATTGCAGATATACTCGAATTTAACTTAGAAAAGGAAGGCTATGACGTCATATGTGCGTATGACGGAAATGAAGCTATTCAAAAGGTGGAAGAGGAACGACCTGATCTAATACTGCTTGATGTGATGTTACCACAAAAAGACGGTATGGAAGTTTGCCGGGAAATTCGAAAAAAATATAGCATGCCGGTCATTATGTTAACGGCCAAGGATTCCGAGATCGACAAGGTATTAGGATTAGAACTTGGTGCTGATGACTATGTCACCAAACCATTCAGTAACCGTGAAGTTGTTGCCCGGGTCAAAGCCAATTTGCGCAGGCACCATAATGAAGATGATCATGAAAATGACACAAAAGATATTGTTGTGGGTGCGCTCGCGATCCACCCTGATGCTTATCAAGTGACCAAGCGCGGCGAACCCATTGAACTGACGCACCGGGAATTTGAACTCCTGCATTACTTAGCCAAAAATATTGGCCAAGTGATGACGCGTGAACATTTGTTACAAACGGTTTGGGGTTATGACTATTTTGGTGATGTCAGAACCGTTGATGTTACCGTTCGCCGATTGAGGGAAAAAGTTGAAGATAATCCTAGTCGTCCAGCCTGGATTGTGACACGTCGGGGTGTTGGCTACTACTTACGAAACCCAGATCAGGAGTAATGTTTTTATGAAAAAAGTGGGTTTTTTTAAATCCATCCAGTTTAAATTTGTTTTGATCTACACGCTGCTGATTCTACTTGCCATGCAATTAATTGGCGTTTATTTTGCTAGTACGATGAAAGAGCAATCACGATCTAGCTTTGAAGAATCTTTAAAACAACAGGCAACTCAACTGGTTTATATCGTTGCTGAGGCGATTAAGGAAACGGAACAATCTGATAAGACAACAATGCAACAAAAAATGCGGGCGGTCCAAGATGCATTGGATGATACGAGTATTCGTTCTCGTTCTGGCGAAATCCAAGTCGTATCTGAAAAAGGGAAAATACTAGCAACCTCTGACATTTCGAACAAAGAAATGGTCGGTAAATCAACGTCTAATCAGATTATTAATAAAGATCGGCTGACAATGGAAGGTAGTGTTCATTCTAGGCGGGATGCTGATAGTGGTGAGCGGTTACTCATATTAACCAAACCTATAAAGAGTGAAGGCGAAACATATGGGTTGCTATATATAGAGAAGTCCATGGAAAGCATGTACTCTGAATTAAGTCGAACAAATGGCATTTTGGCAACAGCGACAGGTATTGCACTAGTAATCACCGCTGTATTGGGTGTCGTATTAGCCCGGACCATCACAAGGCCGCTCGGTAATTTGCGGCAGCAAACATTGGCGGTATCCAGAGGCGATTTCACACGAAAAGTCCAATTTAATGATGATGACGAAATTGGCCAACTAGCTATTGCTTTTAATGCGATGACGGACAAGTTACATGAGGCTAATGCAAAGACAGAAGCGGAACGGCGGAGACTTCGTTCTGTTCTGACTTATATGACAGATGGTGTCATTGCAACAACGCGTGACGGGACCATAGATTTAATGAATAATCGTTCAGAGGAATTATTAAGGCTTAAGCATCAACAGGCTAAGAATCATTCAATTATTGATGTATTAGATATTGAGGATCAATTTGAAGTCGATGACCTGTATGATTATGATGATTTTATCATTTTGGATTTTAGTACTAAGTATGAAAATCAATTAATCCGGGCCAACTTTTCAGTTCTAAAAAACGAGTATGGTGCTATTACAGGCTTAATTGCAGTCTTGCATGATGTGACTGAACAGCAACAACTTGAAATGGAACGACGTGAATTCGTTGCCAACGTTTCTCATGAACTAAGGACCCCTTTAACAACGATGAAAAGCTATTTGGAAGCCCTTGATGAAGGGGCAATTGAGAATAAAGAATTAGCAGGCAAATTTCTCGGGGTCACTCAGAATGAAGTTGACCGGATGACACGTCTCGTCAAGGATCTACTCCAATTATCAAAAATGGATGCAAGTAATACTGAATTTCATAAAGTTCAAATTGATATAGTGGTTTTAATAGATCACATTGTTGATCGGTTCGAAATGTCGAAAACGCAACATATTGATTTTGAGCGAAACTTATGGGATGAACCCGTTTATGTTGACATTGACAAGGATAAAATCACCCAAGTTATCGATAATATTGTTTCTAATGCTATGAAATACTCCCCTGATGGTGGAACGATCACTATTGATATGGAAAAGGATTCTCATGAAGTGACCCTATCAATCAGTGATGAAGGTGTCGGTATTCCCGAAGAGAATGTGGATAAAGTTTTTGATCGCTTTTATCGTGTCGATAAAGCACGTTCGCGAAAACTTGGCGGTACGGGGCTCGGCTTGGCTATTGCCAAGGAAATAATTGCAGCCCATGATGGCGACATATGGGCAGAAAGTCAATGGGGTCAAGGGACCACAATTCGATTCACCCTCCCGTTATTAAAAGGGGGTCTTGAGAATGAAACGTGAAACGAGTAAGACGATTTTACTATCGTTTTTAGTTATCTTAAGCACGGTGCTAACGTGGAATTTATGGTCCTATAAAGGCAATGTGAGAACCATTGAGCCAACGAAGCCTCAACAAACGACTATTGCGGAAGCACGGGAACTGTCTCAAGTTTTTCACCCTTATCAAGCACTGTCTTTTAAAGATAGTCAATCGGTCTATGGGACAGAGGGAAAGCTTGTCAGTAAACTTTATTCAAAGATCTTGACGCCTAAATTAAGTTTGATTCCGAAACAACCTTCAGGCCAAATCAATAATAAGAAGGGCATTATGCTCGTTTATCCTGCACCTATAACCATGAATACACTGCAATCTTTGTTTAAATTTAAAATGAATGATCAATCGCTTGTTTCAGGCAATGTCTTGGTTGATCGTATAAAAATTTATTTCGATGCATCCATAAATAAGGTCGTTTATGCATTTATGGAAAATAACAACGTTCGCCCCTTTTATGCCACAACGAACGAAATTAACTTGCAGGATAATTATGCATTATTGAGTAAAGATGCTGGTGAGGTTAAACCTTATTCCGAGGTGGAACTTCAAGGGGATCAATCAGTCTATGTACCAGAGTTTGATGATATGAAGTTAAGGGCTTATGAATATCTTTATAAGCAAATCAAAATTAATGATTATATCCGAAATTTATTTCCGAATACTAATGCGGTAACGCAAACAAATGGAAAGTGGCGAGACTGGGTTCGATTGTTATATACCGAAAACCAGACGTTGTTTTTTGTCAATGCAACAACGAATTCGACTTCGGAGGATAGCGACTACCTCATAACGAGTTTCAATGATATTAATAGTCGTAAAGGCTGGACAGATAATTTTCACTATAGTGGTATTGAAAAATACGAAAATAGGGTGACCGTTCGTTATCAAATGAATGTTGATAACTACCCTATATTTAGTATGAATGAAGCCTATCAGTCCTATCCAGCGTCGATTAATTTAACGATGAATAACGGTACCGTCAAAGAAATGAAACGGACCATACTTAATCTCAATACGAGTAATGACTATGCTAACTATAGTGTATCCATCCCATCGAGTGAAGATGTTATCCAAAAGCTTAATGACGAGTACGGTTTAAATACGCTTCAAGATATTCGGCTTGGATATCAATTGATCACTAAAGAGAAAACAGCTGCGCTAAGACCAGGATGGTTCTTTAAAAAAGATGACAAATGGTTGGCTTATAAGAATATTTTTAATGACAGCAATCAAACAAAAGAACACTTAATGGGGGGAGCAAAAGAATGAATTGGAGTCGGACAAAGTCTATCTTTATCATTTGCTTCCTCCTATTAGATTTATTTTTAGGCTATCAATTATATAAGCAACAAAAAGCCAATCAACTTGAGAGTATTTCGGATGTGAGTGTACCTAACTTCGAATCGACCGTTAAGATTGATACTCAATTACCTAGTAAAATAGAAAAGGTAAAAACAGTTAAGGGAGACCGTATTGCATTTAAGAAAGATGATAACACGCTGATTAAGGAGTTACAGTCATTAAAGGGAACTGAAGATGATCCAGTGTTATCATTCACCAGTGATGGATCAAAATTAAGAGCAACTTTTCATAAAAAGGTTGAAGCGTCTGAAAGCCAAACCGGATGGCGGAGCTTCCTGGAGGATTATGTTTACAAGGGGTCTGAATATCGCTTTTGGAGTTACCAAGAGGAGCAAAATGAATTCACTTTTGTACAGACTTATCAGCATCAGCCTGTTATTGCGAGTTATAAACAGGATACAACCACTAAAAAACAAGTTGTGCCCCAACAAGAAGTGGTCGCTTTAAATGTTAAAGTGGATAAGGAAGGCTATGTTAAAGGCTATACGCAGACATACTTAGATCTTGAGAGTGTGAGTGAAAGTACGCCATCAGTGGTTGATCCCAAGAAGGCTATTCAAATTTTATGGGATGAAAACAAGTTGCCGGTAACACAGAACCCCGTGATTACAAAAGTTGAGCTCTCTTACTATAGTATTAGTAACCCAACAGGGACGAGTCAAGGTCCGACTACGGATGAGGAACAGACTTTAGCCTTTGCCCCTTCTTGGCATGTGGTTGTTGAGTCAGATCGCGGAACAGAAGATTATTTTGTCGTGGCGGTCGGCGGCAGTATTCAGACATTAGGGACGGAGTGATATGATTCTATGCGATTTAGTGTTCTAGCCAGTGGTAGTACAGGTAACGCTGTTTATATCGAAACGGAGCAGCAGCGCTTACTAATTGATTGTGGTTTAAGCGGAAAGAAGATGCAGCAATTATTGGATAAAGTCGGTAAAGATCCCCGTGAAATCGATGCGATTCTCGTCACCCATGAACACAGTGACCATATCAAGGGCCTGGGTGTTTTTGCTCGTAAATTTCAGACACCTATCTACGCTAATGCAAAAACGTGGCAAGCAATGGATGGGCATATTGGTGACATTGCCCTTGATCAAAAATTCACGTTTGAAACAGATACATCGCAAACATTTGCGGACATCGATGTTGAATCATTTGGCGTTTCTCATGATGCCGCTGAACCCATGTTTTTTGTTTTTCATCATAATAGAAAAAAACTCGCTTTACTTACAGATTTAGGATATGTTTCCGATCGTATTCATGGATATGTACGAGAGTCCGACGCTTTTATATTAGAAGCGAATCATGATATTCAAATGCTGATGATGGGGCGCTATCCATGGAACGTGAAACGCCGTATTTTAGGCGATTCTGGACATATTTCTAATGAAGATGCGGGTGCTGCGCTCACAGGATTTCTCGGCAATACGACGAAACACATTTACCTTGCCCATTTGAGCCAAGATAATAACATGAAAGACCTTGCCAGGCTGTCTGTTCAACAAAAGTTAGAAGAAATTGGATTGTGTGTCGGACGAGATTTGGACCTTCATGATACAGATCCTAAAAATCCAACACCAGTAGCTGCTGTATAATTCATGTTTTAATGACTGATATTAGAGGTAATATTACTTTTAGTTGTATTTCTATGTTTTCTCATTAATTAGGAATATCAAAATCCTCACATATTCGTAAGATATTCGCTTATTAGAGATATAATATTCATTGAAAATCAGTGATAAAGGCAAGGTGATGGAGTTATGGGTTACTATGATGATCACTATAAAAGTGAAAGCAGGCAAAATCGGCCTGGGGGCCGTAGAGGTTGGTTTTTATCAGGACTAATAGGTGCTATTGTTGGTGTGATTGCCATGGTCTTCTTTATGCCATTCCTAGCGGAGAAAGGATTGATGCCAAGCTATTCTAATAATACTTCAGGCGGGGATCAAGTCGAATCAACAGGACCAACGTCAACCAAAAACGTCAATGTCAATGTGACATCAGGCGTCACAAAGGCTGTGGAAAAAGTTTCACCAGCCGTTGTTGGGGTCATCAACCTAAAGCAAGCCAACTTTTTTACAGAAAAGTATAGTGAGTCAGGCATAGGATCAGGCATTGTTTATCAGAAAAACGATCAATATGCTTATGTTGTTACAAATAACCATGTTATCGAAGGTGCTAATAAAGTTGAGGTTCGCTTTGATAATAATAAAAAGGTTAAAGCTAAAATTCTTGGACGCGATTCTCTTTATGATTTAGCGGTCTTACGAATTCCTTCTGATTCAGTCAAAAAGGTTGCGGACTTTGGAAACTCCGATGATTTAAAACGGGGTGAACCTGTTGTGGCGATTGGTAATCCATTAGGTTTTTCAGGCTCGGTGACACAAGGCATTGTATCTTCAGTCGGGAGAACGATACCGCGAAATGCTCAGACAGGAAATAAATCTCAGGTGACTTGGACAACGGAAGTTATTCAAACAGATGCAGCGATTAATCCTGGAAACAGCGGTGGGGCACTTGTTAATTTGCAAGGCCAAGTGGTCGGTATCAATTCATTAAAAATCGCTCAAGAGGCTGTTGAAGGCATTGGATTCGCCATTCCATCTGAAGTCGTTGAGCCAGTCATTAAAGAACTTAAAAATAAAGGCAAAATCAAGCGACCACACTTAGGTATCAGTATTGTTGAACTTGGTCAAGTACCAGCAAGTTCTGCTGAGGAGCTGCAAGTTCCTGATAACGTTGAAAATGGTCTTATTGTTAAGGAAGTTGAAAATGGCGGTCCAGCAGCCAAAGCTGGCATTCAACCTGGAGATGTTGTTGTTTCAGTGGATGGCCATAAGATTTCAACATACCGCGACTTTACCACCTACTTGTTTAACAAATTAGAGATTGGCCAAACGGTCAATGTGAAGCTTTACCGGATGGGTGAAGAGAAAAACATAAAAGTAGATCTTGGTGGAAAAGTCTTTTCATAAATATAGATGAAGGTACAGGATCAGGTCCATTTTCCTGTACCTTTTTTATATTTAAATGGATGGGTTGCAGATATGTTGAAAGGATATAATAAAGTTTGGAATCATTTGGAGGCATGAACATGCATTACAGTTGTCTTGAGCATGTAGATATGGCTATTGATATAGTTATTGAAGAAGGCAGTGGGGAACCGCCTCAATTAGAAGAGTTGACAGAGGAACTCAAACAATCCACAGGATGTGAATTCTGTCGAAATTCAGCGATATATATAGTATCAAACGGGCGTTCCATACACTATGTAGATAACTGATGTGGATATGTGGATAATTTCTGGGGATAACTTGTTTATAGGAGAGGGATAACTTGTGAATATTAACATCATCGCTGTAGGGCAGTTAAAAGAAAAATATTTAAAGCAAGGGATCGCGGAATATA
Organism: Tuberibacillus sp. Marseille-P3662; assembly: GCF_900178005.1. Taxonomy (NCBI): domain Bacteria; kingdom Bacillati; phylum Bacillota; class Bacilli; order Caryophanales; family Sporolactobacillaceae; genus Tuberibacillus; species Tuberibacillus sp. Marseille-P3662. The sequence continues at coordinate 119,176 of NZ_FXBS01000005.1, forward strand.
CCAAGCGCTTGAACCCGTTTGCTAAAGTCCATATCGTCGAAGTTAACGATGAGCCAGCTCCTGCGAATATAAGCCAAGCGGATATTGAGGTTGTTAAACGTAAGGAAGGCGAGAAGATTTTATCTAAGATATCAACAGGTACATATGTCATCGCTTTGGCTGTCGATGGTAAACAACTGACATCTGAAGCCTTCGCGAACAAACTTGATCAACTTGCCACTTATGGTAACAGTAAGATTGCTTTTATTATTGGCGGATCCAACGGTTTGAGTGATGACGTATTAGCCCGCGCTGATTTACACTTATCATTTTCGTCATTGACCTTTCCCCACCAGCTCATGCGACTTGTGTTACTGGAGCAGGTGTATCGGGCTTTCAAGATTAATCGAGGTGAACCGTATCATAAATAGTGGTAGGGTAAAGAAGGGAAGTAGTTAAGAAATAAAAAAAAAGGACCCCATCGCTGAGGATAGAGTCCTTCTCTGAAGAAGGAAGTTAAGCTTTTTGGGTCGTTCGGTAAGTTATCTTTCAGAGACACCTTCTTTAATAAAGGTTTTGTTTGATGTCAAAGTTTCCTTTTCCAACAGAACCATCTCCTTGAAAGATCCGATGTCCAAAATCACTTTCTTTTCCCCTTCAAACATTATGATGTCCGATCTTGAGACAATATATGCACAAAAAATTTTGGGCCTCATAAACTGGGTATACCTGTATTCAGAGTCAGGGGTGACATCATGTTGGATGAGAGCAATAAAATGGAGTAAAATAGGAGTAAGAAAAGCGGCTAGGAGGCCAAAGTATGCAAGCCCACGAAATTATGATCAGTAAAGTTTATAAGGTTAAGGAAACGGATACTGTACGCACTGTGCTCGAATATTTTATTGAGTATCGCATTAGCGGTCTGCCCATTATTAATGACCAAAATGAAATTGTCGCATATATAAGTGATGGGGATATTATGCGATATATCGGTAAGCACAAGGATATTGTCGTCAGCTCCATTTATGCTATGAACGCGTTCCAAGGTGACGTTGAGGGATTTGAGGAAAGGGTTCAATCCATTCTTGATTTAAACGTGTTAAGGATTGCTAAAAACAAAGTGGTCAAAGTCGCATGGAATGAAGATATTGAAAATGTTGCCGCGATTTTAGGGAACAAACAAATAAAAAAACTGCCGGTTGAACGGGATGGCGTTTTAGTGGGTGTGATTAGCCGCGGTGATGTTATCCGTCATACATTTAAATCGGTTCTTTAATAAGAAGTATCGTTAGCTCCCAGTGAGGATGGACTTCACTGGGAGTGACACTTAATTAATGATACCAATGAAGAAATTCCAAACGATTACCAAACGGATCGTTCACATAAAAACGTTCCGCACCTTCGAGGGATTCGTCTTCTTTCACCTTGACCCCATGCTCAACCATCCTTTTTCGCAATGCTTGCAAATGATCAACATCAAAAGCGGGATGGGCTTTTTTCGCAGGAATGAAATCATCCTGAATCCCGATATGTAATTGCTGTGCACCACATTTGAACCATACACCGCCACGCTTAGCCAAATTGACGGGCTTTGGAATTTCTTTCATTCCAAGAATGTCACCGTAAAACCTTCGCGACTCATCTTCACTACCCCTCGGAGCTGCCAACTGCACGTGATCAATGCCGGAAAATGAATAGGACATATCAAATCCTCCCTTTAAATACCGTTTATCTTATATTAGAGTATACGGCATTCCGCACATAACTCAAATGATGCATTTTGTATGAAATGTGATAAGCAACACTTATGAAAAATAGAGGAGTATGGGTAGTGATAAAAAGAAAAACCGATCATCGCTTTACAGATTCGGATGATCGGTTTGCTTTCAATATCTATATTTGTTTTCAAGATTTTTATGTCGTGTGTTACTTTGATTGAGTAAGCCATTGATCAACTTTATCTGGGTGCTCTTCAACCCATTTCTCAGCTAATTGCTTAGGTTTTTTGCCTTCTGACATGGCCATAAGCCAATCTTCAATGCTAGGTATTTTAAGTTTCATATTGGAAAACAGTGTGTATGCTTTTGGAGCATTTTCTTTTAAGTTAGGGACAACCCCAATTTTAACGTCATCAGACTTCCATACATTCTTAGGATCTTTCAGCATTTTTATATCCAATTGCTTAAACATCACGTGCGGACGCCAGGCGTTAAAGGCAATGGCTTCTTTGTTATTAATTGTCTTCTTTGCCTGAGCAACCATGGCCGGTGTACTGGTATTAGTAATATCAAAATCCATATTGTATTTTTTGACCATTTTCTTTGTCGTTAGCGCCATACCTGACCCCTTATCAATTGCATAAATTTTTCCCTCAAATTGCTTTTTATGCTTTTTCAAATCATTAATTGAATTGATATTTGTCATATATTTCGGTACAGCTATGCCAAGCGGGGTATCGGAATACAGTGTGCCGATAATGTCGAAATCCCCTTTATATTTTTTTAAATAATTTTGCTGCAAGTTCGGGGTCCAAATGTCAATAAAGGCGTCAATTTCACCTTGGGATAAAGCTGTGTACAGTATGCCGACTTGGCCATTTTGGATTTTAACGTTATATCCTTTTTGTTCGAGTATAACTTTAGAAAGATAGGCCGGCATAGTCGCATAATTGTAAGGATCCAAACCGATTGTAATGGTTTTTTTGTTTGTTTCATTTTGCTTTGAATCTTCTTTTTGTTCATTATTCGCGTTACATCCTGCTAGGAAAAGAATAAAGGCGATACTTAACAGAAATAATTGACTTAATTTCATTAACGAGCTCCTCTGTTCATTTTTATCTTTCAGAAACGGTGTTAATGTCACACCTCTTCCCAAGAATTCCTTTAATACTAACATAACCTCTTATACTAACAAACACTTCAAAGAAGATTTTCTGTTCTATCATCTTTACAAAAATGATATAAAAGTGGTTGTAAAACGCTTACACACGATTTATAATAAATTCATAAACCGGTTTACAAAACCGATTTAGTTATTGAGACAATCACGATTTGGAGAATTTTATATGAAAACAATGACAATTTCAGACGTAGCACAGCATGCAAAAGTATCTAAAAGCACCGTGTCCCAGTACTTGAATCATCGATTTGATTATATGGGAGAGGACACGAAATTACGCATTGAACGGACCATTGAGGAATTAGGTTATCAACCTAATTTTGTTGCAAGAAGCTTGAAGCAGAAATCTACGAAATCCATCGGCGTTATTGTTGCTAATATTTTACACACATTTTCAACAGAAGTTAGCCGGGCGATTGAAGACGTCTGCCATGAAAGTGACTTTCATCTCATTCTTTGTAATGCAGATGATGAGCCAAGCAAAGAAAGAGAATATATTGAAATGCTTCGAGCTAAGCAAGTGGATGGCATGATTATTTTTCCGACAGGCGGAAATGTTGACCTTTATGAAAAAATGCTTAAAGAGCATTATCCTATCGTTTTCGTTGACCGTTCAGTTCCAGATCTTCCGATTTCTTCAGTTATGGTGAACAACATGAAGGTTTCTGAATTAGCTGTTCAACATTTTATTGATCGAGGTTATCAAAATATTGGGATTATGACGACCTCTATTAGTTGGAATATTGCTTCAAGAATTGAACGGATTGAAGGCTATAAGACGGCCATAACTGAAAGCGGTATCCCTATAAAAAATGATTATATGAGAAGTCTGGAGATTGATGACATTCAGGATGGATTAAAAGAAATGCTTGAATTGGACCAACCGCCAGACGCTGTTCTAGCTGGAAACGATTTGACTTTAATTGAGATTCTGAAATATGCGAAGTGCCATTCTTTGAACATTCCATCTGACTTGGCTGTTATTGGCATTGATGAAGTGTCGTTTGCAAGTTTTTATACACCTGCGATTACGACAATTGCACAGCCGACCTTTGAAATGGGAAAGAAAGCCGCAGATCTTCTGCTTGATAAAATTCAGAATAAGCAAATGGAAGATAGTCACTGCAATTACCGTTTCGAGCCAGAATTGATGATTCGGGATTCGGTTTAACAACAGCAATAGACTGCACAGGAGGTCGATGACATGAATGATATAGTGACGATTGGAGATGCGATGATCACATTTGATCCATCTTCCAAAGGCCCGATGCGGAATGCATCTTCTTTTAAGAGGAAAGTGGGGGGAGCTGAGTTGAACTTCGCTCTTGGCTGTGCACGATTGGGGTCGCAGACGGGATGGATCAGTCGTTTGGGAAACGATGAATTCGGAAGATACATTCACAACTTTGTACGAGGTGAAGGTGTTGATGTCTCGGCAGTTCAATTCGTGGATAATCATCCCACATCTTTGAATTTTAAAGAAGTGATGGAAGGCGGCAGTGGGCGAACTTTCTATTATCGTGATCATTCGCCGACAGAGACACTGACCATGGAGACATTGGATGAGTCTTTTATAAAAAACGCTAAGCTTCTGCATGTTACAGGGGTTTTCACAGCTCTTGATCAAACGAAGAATATTGGGTTGATTAAGCATGCGATGACAGTGGCCAAGAACAATGGATTACTCATCTCTCTTGACCCCAATATACGCCTGAAATTATGGGATGAAGATGAAGCCAGGGATGCTTTGAACGCGTTTTTACCATATGTCGACATCATGTTAACCGGTGTTGAGGAAGCTGAGCTTTTGTTTGGGGTGACGGACCCTAAGCAAATCATTGATCAATGCACATCCCAAGGCATAGCTACTGTCGCTATCAAACAAGGGGATCAGGGCTCCATTGGATATCATAAAGGGGAGTTCCTCAAGTTATCAGCTGTTCCGCCTAAGAAGGTGGTTGATACGGTTGGTGCCGGTGATGGATTTGATGCAGGGTTTGTTCACGGCATCATGCATGATTGGCCACTCGAGAAGACGTTACGCTTCGCCAATACGATTGGGTCAATGGTGGTTAGTGTGGAAGGCGACAATGAAGGGCTTCCTTATCTCGATGAAGTGCTCGTCCATTTAGGAGAAAAAGATTTCATAGAAAGGTAATTGGAGGTGGCATAATGACTCTACAGTTGGCCCTTGATCGATTAACGAGGGAGCAATGCTTTCAAGTTTTGACTGAAACAGCATCGAATGTGGACTGGATTGAGGCCGGCACGGGTGTTATTAAAGCGTACGGAATGGAAATTGTTAGGGAACTCAGACAAGCTTATCCTAATAAAACAATCGTTGCTGACATGAAAACATGCGATGCAGGAAAGCATGAAGCCGTCCAGGCATTTGAAGCGGGAGCGGATGTGACCACGGTTATGGCCTTTTCCGCAGATCAAACCATTAAGGATACGGTGACGGTTGCCCGCCAATATGAGAAGCGAGTCATGATTGACTTGCTGGGTGTGACTGATCGAACGAGATTATTTGAATTAAAAGATATGGGCGTCAATCTCGTTAGTTTACATTTTGGAAAAGATATGCAAACAACAGGGGCGTTTCAGGCGGATTTGTTCTCACTCATTCAAGATATTTCTGATGTTGAAGTCGCGGTTGCAGGAGGCATTGATTTGCAAACGCTGCCAGATATCATTAAACAGCGACCAGAAATTGTTATAGCAGGAAGTGCGATTACGAAGCAAGACAATCGCAGTGAAGTCGCTCGACAAATGAAAGAGGTGATATGTGACTATGAAAAACATGATTAACACAGTTGCTCAAGAGATCACTCACGTACTATCCAGTGTGGATGAGACGCAGGCTTTATTATTATCTAAAAAAATGAATAAGAGCAAACGCATTTTTGTGTCAGGTGAAGGCCGCTCTGGACTTATGGGTAAAGCCCTCGCTATGCGGCTAATGCATGGAGGATTTGAAGTCTATGTAGTGGGAGAGACGATCACACCGAATATTGAAAACAATGATTTGTTGATTGCCATTTCAGGATCCGGATCAACGGCCTCTCTTTTACAGTTTGCAACGCAAGCAAAAGAGGTTGGCGCTGATGTTTTTCTTGTTACAACAAACTCTGATTCGAAAATTGCTGCAATCAGTGATGGGATTCTCGTTGTTCCAGCAGCGACCAAAAAGCGTCGGCCGGAAGAGCCGAAAACCATTCAACCGCTTGGTAATCAATTTGATCAATCCGTTCATTTGCTGCTTGACGCCATTCTTATATATACCATTCAAAAAGGGGCGGATACGGGATCTAAATATGAAGAGATGACCCAGCGTCATTCTAACTTGGAATAATTAATGAAGACTTTTATATATAGGCAGGTCCAGGATTTCAATAATAGGAAGGATGAATGATCATGAAAAAAATCGTATCTGTATTGTTAGTTATGGTTATGACTTCGGTCTTCGCCTTGACAGGGTGTGGGAATGGTAAGGAAGCTGGCTCTAAATCTGGGGACGGCGGTAAGATTAAAATTGTTGCGGCTCATAACCAGACTTCACCGAAAAACCCGTATCAAAAAGGCATGTTAAAGTTTAAAGATGTCGCTGAGAAACAATCGAATGGCAATATTGAAGTGGAGGTTCATGCTGGGACACTTGGTACAAGTGAATCAGAACTGGTACAGAAACTGAAGCTGGGTTCTGCTGATGTCGTCCTTGTTTCACCAGGTTTTATGGCGAAAACAGGTATTGATGAAATACAAATGTTTGCACTTCCTTATATGTTCGACAGCTATGATCATTGGGAAAAAGTTGTTGATGGGGAAGTTGGAGACCGCATGGCGGATATCATTAATAAAAAGTCCAATAATACCTTTAAATTGCTAGGTTATTGGTCAGCAGGTGTTCGTCACTATTATGGTAAGAAACCGTTACATTCGATTGATGATATTAAAGGTATGAAATTTAGAACGCAAACGTCGGGTCCGGTATCCGAATATTGGAAGAAAACGGGTGCTGTCCCAACGTCCGTAGCATGGGGTGAACTCTATCAAGGACTTCAACAAGGTGTCGTTGATGCCGCTGAGAATTCCTATCCGTACTTTGTACAACAAAACCATCACAAAACAGAAAATGGTCAATATATTACAGAAACGGCCCATGATTATACGACGCGTTTCTTGTTAATCAACGGCAAGAAATTTGATTCTTATACCGACAAACAGAAAAAGACGATCATGGAGGCGGCTGAAGCTTCTGTTAAAGCAGAAAGAAAAGCGCTTCATAATCAAGAAGAAAAGTATAAGAAGAAGGCAATTGAGGATGGCGCCGAAGTCAATCAAATTAACCGCCAGCCATTCATCGATGTAGCAAAACCGATTCAAGATAAAATCGCCAAGAAGGTTGGCTTGGAAGATGTGCTTAAAAAAATTAGAGACATGAAATAACATCATTTGGAGCTAAGATAATGTTGAGGATGGGTACTTTAGCGTATCCTTCCCTATTATCTTCTTCAAAGGGAGTGAGTGAGAGACATGTTTATCAAACTTCTTGAGAGAATTCAAATAACGGTTGGAACCTTATTTTTATCGATTTTTTTCATTGATATTGTTATTCAGGTCATGACGAGGTTATTAGGCATCTCTGCCGTTTGGACCACTGAAGTGGCCAAATACTCTTTTATATGGTCAGTATTTATGGGAGCGGCAGTCATGCTTAATAGGAGAGAACACTTCAAGTTCGATATGTTGTTAAATAAGTTAAAAGGTAAGGCAAGAAATGTTTTATATATGATTAATGATCTTATTCTTTTACTATTTAGTTTCGCAATTTTCTATTATGGTATTGATGCGGTTCAAAGTTTCTGGAATTATAATTGGGTATCCTTGCCACAAATGAAGATGGGTTATGTGTGGATTTCCGTACCGATTATGGGAGGAACGATGGTTATTTACACGATTGCCCATTTAATAAGAACCATCAAACATTTTAATAGAGAGGAGTCCGTCCAATGATTGGGACTATACTTGTTGGTTTATTTGTCTTGCTGATGCTTATCGGGATCCCGATTGCTTTTGTTATTGGCATTGTTGCTTTTCTCGGAATCATGAATGTTGAGTATATCCCTCAAGTGACGGTTCCGGTTAAAATGTTCAACGGTCTCGATTCCTTTGTTCTGTTGGCCGTGCCGTTATTTATTCTGGCGGCGAATCTCATGAACAGCGGCCAGATTTCGCAAAAATTGATCGACTTTGCACTCTCTGTAGTCGGACATATCCGCGGGGGACTGGCTCATGCTAACATCCTTGTATCCATGCTTTTTGCCGGCGTATCGGGTGCGGCTCAAGCTGATACGGCGGGTGTCGGGAAAATCTTGATTCCGAACATGAAAAAACAAGGGTATGATACAAAGAATGCCGTTGGAATCACGGCTGCTTCATCCACGATTGGCGTCATTATTCCACCGAGTATTCCGATGATTATCTATGCCGGGCTGACGAATGTTTCTGTGGGGGCTCTATTTTTAGTTGGAATCATTCCCGGGATTGTAATAGGTTTGGGCATGATGGCCGTTGTCTATACGTTTGCTATGAAGAGAGGCTATCCGACATATCAGCGCGCATCGTTGAAGAAATTCTTGAAGCATTTTGTTCAGACGATTCCGGCATTAATGACTCCTGTTATTCTGATTGGTGGTATTGTTACAGGAATCTTCACGGCAACTGAGGCCGCAGCATTTGCTTCTTTATATACTGTATTTGTGGGCATGTTCTTCTACAAGACACTGAAGTTGAAAGATATTCCGGGGATTTTACGGGATACATTGACTTTAAGTTCACTATCTCTGTTCGCTTTAGCGGCTGCTAGTGCCCTCGGGGAACTGATGAGTTATTATCAACTTTCTGATTGGGTACAGCAATTCTTTACGAATAACATTGATAGTAAATGGGTGTTCTTACTCATTATTATTGCTTTCTTCTTGTTCATTGGAACATTTATGGATGCGATTCCAGCCATGATTTTGTTCATTCCAATTATTTTGCCCGTCGCTTTAGCGTTTGACATCAGTCCAGTCATTCTTGGAATTGTCACGGTTATGACGCTGGCGGTTGGTTTAGTGACCCCACCTTATGGGTTGTGTCTACTACTGGCCGCTAAAATTGGTAACCTAACGATTGAGCGATCGTTTGGTGCTGTGATTCCGTATATTTCAATTATTGTGGTTGTACTACTTGCAGTCGCCTTTATCCCGGGTATTGTTATGTACCTACCTGAAAAGATCAATCCGGGGTTGTTTTGACCATGGACCACTCATTTTAGTTATATAAAAAACAGGTGAAACCGTCAGCGGTTTCACCTGTTTTTTTGCAGGAATTACTTCCAAACATCTTGAGCGATATCAATGCCGTGTCGCAATTTTGCCCATTGTTGGTCTTCTGTGAGCAAATTACCTTCTTCTGTTGATGCAAATCCACATTGTGGACTGAGGCATAATTGGTTCACATCGACAAAACGCGATGCCTCATCAATGCGACGCTTGATATCTTCGGGATTTTCCAATTCACCAAATTTGGATGTAATTAAGCCAAGGACAACCTGCAGATCGGGTCGTTGCACAAAACGAAGAGGCTCAAATCCACCTGCCCGATCGCTATCATATTCTAGGAAAAATCCATCGATATTAAGGCCGGCAAAGAGTGTTTCTGCCACGGGTTCATAACCGCCAGATGCAATCCATGTTGAGCGGAAATTACCCCGGCATATGTGCATGGTAATCGTGAGATCATTAGGACGATCCGCGATGGCTTCATTAATCATTTTTGCATACAAAGTGGTTAGTTCATTAGGATCTAATCCCCGGGCGCGCATTTGCTCTTTTTGTTCTTCTGAGCAAAAATAAGCCCACGATGTGTCATCAAGCTGAAGATAGCGACAGCCCGCATCATAAAAAGCTTGAATTGCTTTTTTATACGTAAGGGCTAAATCATGAAAAAACGCTTCTTGATCACGGTAAGCATGTTCGTCAATTTCCCCGCGAAAATGAAGCATACTCGGGCTCGGAATCGTCATTTTGGCGGTATGATCGCCAGCGATGCTATGCAGAAACTTGTAATCTTCCAGCATTGGGTGATCCGTGAAGTCCAGTTTGCCGGTCACTTTAATCGCCCGGGCCTTAGTTTGTTGTTGTTGAAATTGGATGCCTGTATCGGCTTCATAACTCTCAACGCCATCGAGACCTTCAAGAAAATCAAAATGCCACCAGCTTCGGCGGAATTCTCCGTCTGTGACCGCCTGTAATCCAATTTCTTTTTGTTTCTCGACGATGCGGGTAATCTCTTCATTTTCAATCAGCCGTAATTGTTCAGCAGAGATGTCACCGGCAGTCTTCTGCGAACGCGCTGTTTTAATGCGTTCTGATCTTAACAAACTACCGACCTGATCCGCTCGATAGGGTGGCTTTTGCCGATGAAGTAATGATTGTTGCTGGATGACTTGATTAGCCTGTTGAGTCATACGAACTCCCCCTTTTGCCTACTAAATAATTAAAATGTTAACAAATTTTCTGATAGATGTAAACTTATCATGAGTTAAATAAAAAGGGTCTGGAACAAAAGTATATTCGTCACATATGAAAATAGCTATTCCTGTCATTGCTTCGCCAAAATCCTTCGCTTGCCGCGGGCACGGCCTCAGCTAACTTGGTAAAAAAACCTTTACCAAGTGGATCTTCGGCTCGTGCTCCTGCATCTTCAAGTCTATTCAGAGAAGCAATATGCTTCGTCGCAGTCCAAAGAAGGATATTCTAAGGCGTTCGTGCTCCTGCATCTTCAAGCCTATTCAGAGAAGCAATATGCTTCGTCGCAGTCCAAAGAGGCATATTCTAAGGCGTTCGTGCTGTTCCCGCAGGCGTCTACGTATTTTGACGACGCTTAGAACTTGTTATTGCCGTATTTTTATATTTAATTGACCACAAATAACAAGGACGGATAATAGTGGATAAGTGTAGAACCTGCTTTTATCTTCCAGAGGATAACATCACTTTGATTGATGTCGGTAGGAAAATCGGCATTTATAGTAAAGGCCGCCCCTTTAATTAAAGGGTCATTGTTTTAGGTTTATATAAATTCTATAATTGTTCCTAAAAGAATAACAAAAGCAACAAATAACCAAAGCCCTCCTAGAAACTTTTCATTATTTTTAAGTTTTTCTGTACCAAACGATAAGCCCAAAAGGAACATAATAGTATCAAATACTTTATCATTCATTTCAAAATTTTGACTGATTAAATCATAAGTAACCATGATAAGTATGATTATCGCAATACCGATATTAATTTTCCTTAACAAATTGGTATCCCCCTTAGCTTTAATAATCCTCAAATATTTGTATTCTAACATGTAATCTAAAAATTTCGTTTCCGTTGAGCGAAAATAAATAAGTTGTCTCTTTAACTAACTGACACGGTAATTATTCTCCTTCCATAGTTTAGCAGGTGATTTAACAGGGGTTTTAAATGATGAAAAGGGTATGCACATTACCTATACCCCTGCCTGGTCGTTAATATAATAATACTGTAACCAAATGATTAAATGATTGTTTAGTGATTATTAATAGGGGTGAAAATCTGACTTACACATTACGTAATTCAGATCACAAATAGCAAGTCTAATCGTGTGGAATCAGTTGGTGAGTGATGAGCCATTCCGTCCAGACGGGTAAAGCCAAACAGTAATGGATGTAGGGTAGGGGAGCAACGTCCGTCATTGTCAGGGTGTTGCTTTTTCTAGTTTTTGTTATATTTGAATATATGCAGAGGGTTAGATGCTTTGTATACAATTTCGAGTACATGAATACGTTGTGTATTCTTTATGTACTCATTTTTGTGTACAAGATTACAAATACGTACGCATATTGATTCAATAGTATGTATACATTTTAGTTGCGTTGTATACTAATATGCATGCATGTTTTCTATTTTGTAAACAAAGACATATTAAGGAATAAAGGAAATGAATATATGGAAAGAATCCCTCATTTATAGAAGGACAAATGGTGATAACAATGATTAAGACTGAAATCAGCGAGTGAAAAGGTGTCAAAAGGTTATAACCTGTTAAACAGACAAAGATGGTATATAGATAGAGGCGAAAAATGATTGTATTATGAATGTGGCCTTTGACTATTTAAAAGTAGTGAGAAACGCAACGCAAGATGATAAGGTAGAGGTTCTTGTATGTTGGAACTATAGGATGATTTGGGCTTGTGCCATGACAGATAAAGGTGGTGATGGCCATTGGGTTTCATTAGGTCCATTCCGAACTTTTTCATTGTTGTAAATCCTACCTCCGTGTCCAACTCGCACTAATGTACTTTTAAAATGAGCTAAATTCCTTTATAAATCTAGGTCACACATGGAAATGCCATATGGAGGCTATTCCAAATGAAGCAAAAGTAAAATAACTCTATCTTTGATTCTGATTGGTTTTTTAGTGGTGGGGGGGGTATTGGATCAAAATGTAAAAAAGTAAATGTGAGTTGACAAAGGAAGTTGTTGAACGACCCACCGCTTACGAAAAAAACACTTATGTTGAAGAGGGGGATTCCTACAAGGATTAGAGCAATCGCTTATAGTCTTAGTAGGCCGGTAGTCCCTATGGTGACTGTGAATGACTTTTTACGTTGGGCTCCATCAATCTAGGGTACTGCTTGGTTTTCGCCTTTCGTCTAAATGGGACGATTGAACAATGAAAATTTCTCGTTGCAGATGGCATTCCTGCAATAACCTTATATCTTCAGCTTTCGATGATCAAATATTTTACTGTTGAATCTGATGATCTAAATGATTGACGATGATGAAATCCATGCTTATTTAGAGTGTTTTTTCTTGCCAATTCGTTAGTCCTTTCATTGCGGAGGATAAGGATTGATGAAGAAAATCCATTACTGTAAATCAAAATAGGTGTGAGCCCTTTGCTGAAATTGTTTGTACGTTTACTGAAACGTGTTTAGTCGTTGATAACCTTTCCATTCCTTTAATTCCTTAGTCTGTATAAAGTTTGTTTCTGAATCAGATAATATTCTTGATCATGTTTGATTTTATAAATAAACAGGAGGGGACTATCTGTATGGTCAATAAGGAAAAAGAATGGAATAATCAGTTTAAAAAGAACAAGAACAGCGGTGAGCATAAGAATGGCCGTCTGAGTCAATTTAAAAACAATGCTGCCGATGGCGAAGAAACACCAAATGAATACGTTAGTAAAAAAGACGAGGAATAGGAAGATGAAGAGGAAACGTTTAGGCAACGTTCATATCTCAATGAACGTTGCTTTTACTTATTAAGTATTTTATGTATATAAATAGTCTATAAAAAGATAGGTATACAATAGTGAATACATGAAAACATTATGTATTCTTTGTGTTTTCGTTTCCGTTTACAAGAATACAATGACGTATGCATTTTGTTTATTAGCGATGTATACATAATTGTTTATGTTGTATACAAACTAGCGTACAAGTTTGCGTTTTTGCTTACGAAGTTGTATAAATAAACTATAACTCTATTAAGTGAGAAAGGATTGGTAAATGTGAGTCAATCGAGAGTAGCGGCCATTGATGTCGGAAACGATTCGGTGAAAGCTTTATTCGGAAAGTTAGATTCAGAATTATACATACCAAATGTCACAGCCATCGATACAGAGGATCGTCCCGTCATTGGCATTGAAGACTTGGACAAGAAGGACCCATTAGATGGTATCCATATTAGGGTTCACTCCCCTGCCCTACAAGAAAATAACACCATTTATCGGGTTGGTAATCTAGCAACTAAGGCAGACAACGCTACTGAGTTAGATCCTGGTAGCAGTAAATCAGAAGAAGATCAGACTTTAGTGATGTTGCTAGCTTCTATGGCTTTAGATGCCGTCAAACCGGAAAATAAACAAGTCTTTAATCGGTCTAATCAAGTTGTTGAAGCTAATTACACATTGGGTACTGGGTTGCCGCTTCGTGAAGTGAAAGAAGGCAAGGATGTCGGCTATCGCTCGCAATTGCTTGGTTCCGTTCACCAAGTGGAGTTTTTGGTCACGCCAAAATATCAAGGTCTTAAAGTTAATATCAAACTGGATGAAGTTAAAATTTACCCTGAAGGCTTTGCTGCTTTTATTAATCTTGTGATGGATAACAACTTGAATATTATTAATAAAGATTTAATTGATAAGCAAATCTTGATTCAGGATATCGGTGGTTTATCCACGGATATTGCTGTGATTCGGAATCGCAATGTCGATGATGACAAGGCGCAAGGGTATAACTTAGGTGTATCTGAAGCCTTGGAAACGATTAGAGATGAAATTAATAAGAAGCATGGGGTTGAATTGGACAGCCGACGTGATGTGGTTGATATCATTACGAAGAAAAATGACCGTAACCACATTATGGTCAAAGGTAGCCGGACCAGCGTTCACGACATTACGGATCGGGTGCTTCTTGAATTAGCGAAGAAACAATATCGTCATTTGCGCAATACGTGGCAAAGAAACTCGCAAACGGAAATCTGTTATTTTGTCGGCGGCGGATCTAGTGTATTAAAAGATTATATTAAGACCTTAAATAATAGTTTAGATGGATTTAATATCGATTTCTTTGAAGATGAGAAAGAGAGCATTTGGATGATGGCTAATGCTTACTACAAGTTGATTAGTGAATTCATCCAACAACAGAGCAAAGATAAACAAGAAAAACCAGCCGAGAAACAAAAAGCAGCATCCAATAAATAAGGTGATGTTTTATGGCGAATACCGAGATTAAAAGGGGCCAGGCCATTACGTTCCGCATTCCTTCAGATACCCCTGACCATCTATTGAAGCAGTTGCAACGTCTAAAAGAGACGGAGCGACGTAACTTTTCTAGTAAAATGGCGGAGTACGTGTTAGAAGGGGTTAATCAGTCGTTGACAAAAGACAAGGAAGCATTGACGATACCGCTTCCGAAAATGTTAAGTCAATCTCAGCGTAATTGGGTCAAGCATGAACATTCTGAAGCGCTTCTAGGAACGATCATGTATCAGTTAATTGCTGATCCTGTGCGCTCGGCATCATTGTTGGCATCGTTAAACAGTGATGCCCTAGACATAGACGAAGCATTGTATCTTCAGGAGCAGCCAGAGTCAGCGCCATTAGAACAGCAGGTAAAACATCAAGATGAAAAGGTAGAAATAGAGTCTGAGGAACCTCAGGTTGATCAACCTTTAGGTGATATCGAAGACGATTTAGCAAATTTTGATTGGAATGAGGCTCAAAAGCAAGTCGCATCTTCGGAAGAGGAAACAGAAGAAAAGGAAGAAGAAAGTACAGAAGATCTCCTTGGAGGTTTTCTATCTCGGATGAATCAATAATTTTTAAGGCCCAAGCGAACCTATAGGATCGCTTGGGCCTTAATTTGTAAAAAAGGATTATCTTTAAATATCTCGAAATAGTATCATTAAAAGGGTCTTATTCAAATTATGAAAGCACTTAGTCCGCTGGGTCGGTGAAATGATGGGGAGGCGTCATCAATGACTAATATCATCGAAGTTGAGGATTTAAAGAAACGGTATAAAGACGTCGAGGCGGTTAAGGGCGTTGATTTGCAAGTTAAAACGGGCGAGATTTTTGGATTTCTAGGTCCAAATGGAGCTGGTAAGAGTACAACGATTAATATGCTATCGACGATTATCAGACCATCGGAAGGAATCGCTCGTGTCAACGGGTACGATAATGTGAAGCAGAAGAATGATGTCCGTGCCAGCATTGGGTTGATATTTCAGGAGTCAACGCTTGATGAGAAGTTAACAGCTAACGAAAATTTGAAGCTTCATTGCAAGTTCTATGGTGTTGAAAAAGATAAGCGGGAGGCGCGTATTCAGGAAGTGTTGGAAATCGTGGATTTAACAGATAAACGGTCAAACATCGTACAGACGTTTTCCGGAGGTATGAAGCGGCGGCTTGAAATTGCTAGAGGGTTGCTTCACTATCCCAGAGTACTCTTTTTAGATGAACCGACAGTTGGACTGGATCCACAGACGCGTAACCATATTTGGGAATATATTTTAAAATTAAAGGAAAAAGCCGGGATTACGATATTCCTAACGACACACTACATGGATGAAGCGGAAATTTGCGATCGTGTGGCTGTCATGGATCATGGGGAATTAATTGCGCTTGATACACCAGAGCAGTTGAAAACCAATGTTGGTGGCGATATTTTGGAGATTTCAACTGAAGATAATTCAGCCGCGAAAAAGATGATTGAAGACACTTATCAGGCGGAAGTAACTGAGTCAAGTGAAGACACGTTAACCTTTAATGTGAATAAAGGCAATGAGTTTTTGGTTAATTTTGTTAAAAAGTTCGAAATACCCATAACAAGTGTAAATTTACGGCGTCCCACTTTAAACGATGTTTTTTTGCATCTGACAGGCCGGGAAATTAGAGAAGAGACCCTGTCGCAGCGTGATATAGCCAAACAAAACATGCGAAGGGGGCGCGGATAGTATGGAAGGTATGCTAGCGATTTGGCAACGTGATGTCATTAAATTTTTTAGGGATCGTGCCCGGTTGATTGGCTCCTTTGCCATGCCCTTCATGTTTCTCATTTTGTTTGGAAGTGGTATGAGTGGTGCGATGGCATCGATGCTAGGCGGTGGAATGTCATCCGGACCGCTAAGTGATTTTGACTTTGTGGAGTTCATGTTTCCTGGCATTATCGGAATGACGGTTTTTAATACAGCGATTTTTTCAGCTTTATCAGTTGTTCAAGACAAGGAATTTGGCTATATGCGCGAGATTCTGGTATCGCCTATGTCCCGGGTAGCGATAGCGATTGGTAAAATTCTTGGCGGTAGTACGGTTGCGGTGTTTCAAGGTTTGCTTATGCTCATTTTTGTTCCCTTTATCGGTGTGTCGATTTCGGTTCTTATGGTATTGAAATTGATTCCGGTCATGTTCTTAGTTGCGTTTGCGTTATCCTCTATTGGATTGCTCATAGCAAGTGCTCTCAAGACATCGCAGGGGTTTCAGATGGTGATTCAAGTGTTAGTCTTCCCGATGCTGTTCCTATCTGGTGCGCTGTTTCCACTTAACGGAATGCCTATTTGGATGAACATCTTAGTTAAAATCAATCCGCTTACTTACGCTGTGGATATGTTCAAAAAGATTATTTTACAACCTGACCAAATGACTGCGGCCTTAAGAGAAGCCATGGGCCTCAATTTATCGCTCTTTGACCATATTATGACCTTACCACAAGAAATTCTTGGTGTCGCATTACTTAGCGTTGTTTTTGTCATTCTTGCAACAATGCGGTTTTCGCGTACGGAGACCTAAAGCATTGAATTAAAAATAAGTTATATGAAAGGTGGAAAAAATGATGCACTATCGTCAATTAGGGAATACCGGTTTAGAAGTTAGTGAAGTCAGCTTTGGGACTTGGGCCATTGGTGGAGCTTGGGGGAAAACCAATGATGAAGAGGCACTGAAGGGCCTACAGCGGGCTATTGATGCCGGCGTGAATTTTTTTGATACAGCTGATGTTTATGGTGATGGGCATAGTGAAGCATTGTTGGCCAAAGCCACTCAAGGTCAAGAAGACAAAATACATATTGGAACTAAATTTTGTCGTGCTGGGGATATTCATGACCCAGCGAACTATTCCTATGAGGCTGTTAAAACTTACTGTGAAAACAGCTTGAAACGGTTGAATCGTGAACGCATTGATCTTTATCAAATTCACTGTCCTTCTTTTGATATTTTAAAGGACGGGCAAGTGTTTACGGTTCTTGATCAGCTAAAGCAGGAAGGCAAAATTCGCCACTATGGTGTCAGTGTCGAAACGGTGGAAGAAGGCCAGTTTTGCCTTGAAAATCCGAATGTCAGCACATTACAGGTTATATTTAACATTTTTCGCCAGAAACCACTGGAACAATTGTTGCCAAAAGCCAAAGAACAAGGCGTTGGTATTTTGGCCCGTGTACCACTTGCGAGCGGGTTATTAACAGGCAAGTTTAAAAAACAAACCGCCTTTGAAGCGGATGATCATCGACATTTTAATCGCGAGGGTGAGGCTTTCAATGTCGGCGAAACATTTGCAGGACTTGAATTTAATAAGGGTGTTGAGTTAAGTGAACAACTTAATTGGATAACTGAAAATAGAGGGAATATGACAAGAGCTGCTTTGCGCTGGATTCTTGATCAGCAAGGAATATCGTGTGTAATCCCTGGGTTTAGAAATGTTAAGCAAGTTGAAGATAGTTTGCAGGCAGCGGATGTACCGTCCTTTAGTCAGGATGAACTCAAGCAATTAAGGGCATTTTATGATCAAGAGGTTCATGAGAACATCCGGGGTGTTTATTAAAATATGTCAACTGCGACCCATAGGATTTTTTATCCTATGGGTCGCAGTCATTAACTAACAACGGGTAAGTTCTGTGAATATGGTTTCTCAGTGTGTTTCTTTAAAAACAGGTTTAACTCCGAGACGCTTCGCTATTTCCCGGGCAATTTCGACATCAAATCATGTCGATTTTTCCGCTTTTTCATTGTGGAAAGCAAATGGCGGATAGGTTCTTCTCCAATCATGAGTTTGCCATCCCCTTTAGTTTGCTTTATCTCCATTCCCTGTATCTTTATTTTGATTACTTTCAGTTATCTCTTTAAGTCTTTTCATGGTGAGACATCCAATTGAAGTCGGGTGCAATTAAAAATTTGATTGGCATAGTGAATAACATATGGCTGTCATTCAACTGAAATTTAGTTTGTGTATATAAAGGAAGGCCCACTTTAAAAAACTTTTTTCTTGTTAGCATTTCAATGGTTGTGGTATGATATCTTATTGTACATGAAATTATCCCACTTCAACATTTAACGTCTTCATAAAAAAAGGTCGTAAGTGTTATTAATAAAATATCTATACTAATGAAAGAAAGAAGGGCACGATATGGCTAATAGTCACAATCAAGAAACCACCGGGCCGACTTTTAATAAAATACCGCTCATGCTTGTACTTATTTCAGGGGCTTTTGCCGCAATTTTGAATCAGACACTATTAGCGACAGCGCTGCCCCATATTATGAAGGATCTACACCTTGAAGCGAGTACCGCTCAGTGGTTAACCTCTATATTTATGCTTGTTAATGGCATTATGATTCCGATTACGGCCTTCTTAATTGGACGTTTTACAACTCGAACGTTGTTTTTGTCAGCTATGGGTTTATTTGCTTTAGGGACTTTAATTTGTGCGATTGCCCCTAATTTTGGAATATTAATGGTTGGAAGAATCATCCAAGCTTCGGGTGCTGGAATTATCATGCCATTGATGCAAACGATCCTTATGCTTATCTTTCCTGTTGAGAAACGCGGAACAGCCATGGGGATGTTTGGGTTAGTCATTGCATTTGCACCTGCTATTGGTCCGACTCTATCGGGGTGGCTCGTGGAACAGTTTCCATGGAGAAGTTTGTTCTATGTTATCTTCCCAATCGTTGTTATTGATTTTATTGTTGCTTATTTCGTTCTTATTAACGTAACGAAACGGACGTTTCCGAAAGTTGATATCTTATCCATTATCCTATCATCATTAGGATTTGGCGGTTTGTTATATGGATTTAGTACAGCAGGAAATAGCGGCTGGGGAGATGAACAGGTTATCATTTCACTAGCAATTGGTGTGATAGCACTTATCTGGTTTATATTTAGACAGCTGAAATTGCAAGAGCCCATCCTTGAATTTAGGGTATTTCGATATGCTATGTTCACGTTAACCACGGCTGTTGGTATGATTGTGTTTATGTCCATGATTGGCAGTCAAACGGTTCTACCGCTTTTTATGCAGAATATGTTGCAGTACTCAGCATTGGACTCGGGGCTCATGTTATTACCAGGTGCTGTCGTCATGGGGATTATGAACCCAATTACGGGCCGGCTATTTGATAAATTCGGGGCCAAATGGCTTGCCGTTTTTGGTTTAATTGTGGTAACCGTTACGACGTTTATGTTTACTGACTTGACGGCACAGACGTCATTCACTTATTTGGCCGCAGTCAATTCCGTTAGGATGTTGGGTGTTGCGATGGTTATGATGCCGGTGACAACGGCTGGATTGAACCAGTTGCCGCAGCATCTAATTCCACATGGTACAGCAATGAATAATACCATGCGCCAAGTATCGGGCGCGGTTGGAACGGCGTTGCTTGTTACTGTTATGGTAAACAACGTCTTACACAAGTCAACGCCTCAAGACCCTAGCGGAGCGATTCATGGCGTTAACGTATCATTCTACGTTGCTGCAGGTGTTGCGGTTGTAGGCCTTGTTTTAGCCTTCTTTATTAAACGTAGTCAGCCTGAGAAAGACGATCATGAGGGAAGCGAACAGCAAAATAGTAACCAAACAGCAACTGAAAGCTAATGACTGCAAAACGACCACATCCATGTGGTCGTTTTTTTGCCTCTGGAAACCTCTCAGCCCCCCCTTTTTTATTACCGATAATATAAAACAGGGATTGTTATTTCGAGCAATTGTAAGTAATATCGACATTTGCAACAAAATTTGTTTAATGATAACAATATATCAAACCAATTTAAAAAATATTAAACTTTACGGTTTGTTTAATTAATATTAAAATAAATGACGTTGTGCATGTTATCAGACATATGGATCGTACCAATTGCTGTCACGCAAGTAACAGGAGGTGAGTGACAGATTGGATCAAAGTTTATGGGAATTCTTTGTTAGCTACCAAGAAAAGCTCATCACATTAACAGGAGAGCACATTCAGTTAGTGGGATTAGCTATTATCATCGCGATTATTATAGGAGTTCCAACAGGAATTTATCTAACCGTTAATGAAAAGCTAGCTGAAACGGTTCTGCAAATTGCTTCGATCATGATGACGATTCCTAGCCTTGCTTTATTTGGGATTATGATGCCTCTTTTATCTATAATCAATAAAGGCATTGGATTTGTACCCGGTGTCATTGCCTTAATTCTTTACTCACAACTCCCCATTATTAGAAACACTTATGTTGCAATTAAAAACGTCGATCCACAGATCCGTGATTCCGCAAACGGCATTGGAATGACGGCTTG
Source organism: Tuberibacillus sp. Marseille-P3662 (assembly GCF_900178005.1). Taxonomy (NCBI): domain Bacteria; kingdom Bacillati; phylum Bacillota; class Bacilli; order Caryophanales; family Sporolactobacillaceae; genus Tuberibacillus; species Tuberibacillus sp. Marseille-P3662. The sequence continues at coordinate 140,177 of NZ_FXBS01000005.1, forward strand.
GCAACGGCTTATCAAAATTGAAATTCCTAATGCGATGCCGTTAATTATGGGTGGTATTCGAACCGCAGTTGTTTTGTGTATTGGCATCGGTGCGATTGCATCTTTTATTGGAGCAGGGGGACTTGGGGTTATCATTAACCAAGGTATTGCCCGGACCAATGAAACGATGGTTATAGCCGGCTCGATTGCTGTCTCAATTCTAGCGATTATTGCGGATGTACTTCTTGCCCTATTGCAGAGATGGCTGACACCGAAAGGCCTACAATCGTAGAAGGAAGGGATGATTGCAGAGGTGAATGATAAATGATTGAATTCAAGAATGTCACTAAAATTTATGAAGAAAATCAGAAGGCGGTAGATGATGTTTCATTGACGGTTCCAGATGGTGAAACCGTTGTTCTTCTTGGGCCTTCTGGATGTGGGAAAACGACGTTACTTCGTATGGTTAATCGTCTGAATTCCATTACGGATGGGATTATTTCCATAAATGGTTCAGATATTCATTCAATGGATAAAATTGAGTTGCGTCGAACGATCGGCTATGTCATTCAAAGTAACGGTCTGTTTCCGAACTTAACCATTGAAGACAATGTTGTTGTTGTACCTGATCTCTTAGGCTGGGGTAAACGTGATAAGCGAAAGCGCTACAACGAATTAATGGATTTAATGGGACTTGATCCAGACCAATTCCGAAAACGCTATCCCCATGAATTGTCGGGTGGACAACAACAGCGGATTGGTGTGGCACGTGCCCTTGCTGCAGACCCGCCCGTTATGTTGATGGATGAGCCATTCGCCGCGCTTGATCCCATCATTCGTACGCATATACAAGATGAATTTTTACAGATCAAAAAAGAAGTGAATAAAACGATTGTTTTCGTCAGTCATGATATTGATGAGGCGATTAAAATGGGTGATAAGATTGCCATTTTGAAGGAAGGCAAGCTTATGCAGTATGACACACCAGCAGAATTATTGGCTCATCCCAACAGTGACTTTATTGCTAAATTTGTCGGAGAAGATCGGGCTTTGAAGAGCCTAAGCCTATTCAAAATATGGGATTTAATGGATCGACAGCAGCTGCGCCCGATTGATGCAAAAAGGCACAAAGGAGAACAAATTGTGGCCGACAGCGATTTGAAGGAGGCATTGTCTGTCCTTCTTAATAATGATACAGGTGCTTTGGCTGTGATTGATCAAAAAGGAAAACCTTTAGGTTCAATAACAATGAATCATATTGAGACCTTCCTGCATCAAACCATAGATGGAAAGAGTCTTCAACAAGGAGTGGAAAAATGAAGCCGAACAATCTTGTGGCTCAGATCGTTAGATGGATCTTTGTGCTCCTTGTCGTTGCCTTTTTTTTCTGGGCAATACAAAAAGGGTATTTCTCAAAAATTGTTAATGAACCAGATAGGTTTTTGGTTTTGCTAGGTCAACATTTAGGCATTGTTGGTTTGTCGTCACTTTCGGCGATTATTGTGGCTATTCCACTGGGCATTTTGATCACACGATCAAGCTTTCGTAAGCTAGAGTGGTTGATCATTAATATAGCTAATTTGGGCCAAACCATTCCAAGTCTGGCGGTGTTGGCTTTATCGATGGGGTTCTTAGGCTTGGGCTTTAAGCCTGCAGTATTCGCCTTATTTATCTATTCCATCCTGCCCATTCTTCGTAATACAGTAGCGGGGATTGATTCTATTGATGATAATGTGATTGATTCCGCTAAGGGTATGGGTTTTAAACCCTATCAAATCCTATTTCGTATCGAATTACCAAATGCTTCGTATTCCATCATCGCTGGCATACGGACGTCAATTGTCATTAATGTCGGAACCGCAGCGCTTGCATTTTTAATTGGTGGTGGCGGTTTAGGAAGCTGGATTATCACAGGTATTAACTTGTTTGATAACTCTTATTTACTATCGGGTGCCGTTCCAGTCACCTTGTTGGCGATTGCTGTTGACTATCTATTACGTTTTGTTGAATATATGATAGTTCCGAAGTCATTACGTCAATCATTAGCAGAAGCAAGCTAACCAAGGGGGATAAGCATGAAAAAATATGTTTCGTTAGTCATGGTTGCAATACTTTCTATAGCTTTACTTGCTGCTTGCGGCAGCGATAAAACATCAGGCAGTGGTGATAAGCATGTCACCATTGGTGCGAAAAATTATACTGAGCAATATTTGCTCTCCAAAATAACAGGTCTCTATTTGGAGGATAACGGGTTCACTGTTGATGAAAAGAGTGATCTGGGAAGTACAGCTCTGCGGAAAGCTTTATTAAATGAACAAGTTGATTTTACGTGGGAATACACGGGGACCGCCCTGGTGACTTATTTAAAACAAGATCCCATCGCCGATGCCCAAGAGTCCTTTGATGCTGTTAAGAAAATGGACAAGGAAAAAAATGATTTGGGTTGGATAAACTTGACCGATGTCAACAATACGTATGGTCTTATAATGACAGAAAAAGACGCTAAGGCATTAGGGATTAAGAGCATTAGTGATTTAGCGGCTTATATTAACGATCATCCTGGCGAATTAACAATGGGTACGGATGCGGAATTCGCCAATCGTTCTGATGGCCTTAAGGGTGTTGAGAAAACCTATGGCTTTTCTTTTGGCCAAGACAATATCAAACAAATGAAAGCGGGTATTCAATATAAAGCATTAAAACAAGGTGAGATTGATGTGGCCATGTCATTTTCGACGGATTCAAGAATTGACGCTTTTAACTTAAGATTGTTAGAAGATGATAAGCAATTCTTCCCAGGTTATTATGCGGCTGTATCGATCAGACAACCGGTTCTTGATAAATATCCTAAATTAAAGGATTTAACCGCTGATATTGCTGAGAAATTAGATTCTAAGACGATGAGAGAATTGAATTACAAAGTTGATATTGATGGGAAACAAGTTAAAGAAGTTGCAAAACAATGGCTTCTAGACAATGGCTTGTTAAGCAACTAAATGTTGTATGACAAAGGCCGCTCCAGAATGGGGCGGCTTTTTGAATGCTTTTCTTTATTCAAACCCCATACTATTTTATTGTTTTCAAAATAACACTTAAATCCCACCATAAATAAAATTGAAAATATAACATAAGTTAGGATATCTGAGTTATTGATATTTCTTAATTTCAGGTTTGTTTTTAAAATTTAGAAAATAATGTTGCAACGGAGAATTGATTGTTGTATATTGATTGTGGAAACGATTTCACATTAATCACAACTATAAGATGAACTAATCGCAATCCAAACGACCCAATATCATTCTATCCCATTATGAGTCGGGAGGTGTTCGCGGAAGGAGATTAAATTGGCTACAATCGGTGATGTTGCAAAGTTAGCGGGTCTTTCTCGGACGACGGTTTCCAGAGTGATAAATCATCATCCTTATGTATCAGAAGAAAAAAAGGCGTTGGTCCGTCAAGCGATGAATGAGCTAAGTTATGTCCCGAATTCCATTGCTCAAAATTTGCGCAAACAGGTAACAAAAACGATCGCTGTACTGATCCCAAGAATATCCAATCCCTTTTTTAGTGTGATGGTGGAAGTTATGGAAAATGCTGCGGCGGAAAACGGTTATCAACTGGTCGTTTGTCAAACGATGTATAGTAAAGAGAGGGAACTTGTCTATCTTAATCTATTTAAAACAAAACAGTTTGATGGTGTCATTCTTGCTTCCATTGAAAATGATTGGAACGATATTCAGGATTATACTCAGTATGGTCCTATTGTGATGTGCAATGAATATGATGATCGAGCTGAGGTGCCAATGATTCGTCTGAATCAATTTGAAGGCGGTTATATTGGGGCGAAACATCTCCTTGAAAGAGGTCATAATAAGATCGCCCATTCAAGAGGAAATCATCTGACAAACCTTACTCAGGACCGGAAAGACGGGTTTTTATATGCATTAGAGGAATCAGGTCTTTCGAGTCATGATGACTGGATGTTTACAGGTGTTTCAAAAATTGAAGATGGCAGACAGTTGATGCGCAAAATTGTCCAAATGAATCATTCACCAACGGCTATTTTTACCGGCAGTGATGAGGTTGCGGCAGGTATTATAAGAGAAGCCAAAGTTCTCAATGTTAAAATTCCAAATGACTTTGCTGTCGTGGGTTTTGATGACCAACCATTAGCGAGATTAATGGAGCCTACATTAACAACCATTTATCAACCTATTAAAACGATTAGTTATCAGACGATGGCAGCGATGTTCGATATGCTTAAAAATCCAGGAAAACTAGAACGGCAAACAATTGATCTGTCATTGCATCTCATTGTCAGGGAGTCAACCTAATGGTGACGATCAAAGCAAATTTTTTAAAAATGTGGAATCGATTTCATAAAGGAGGCATAACGATGGTTAAAAAAGTAAAATTCCTTTCAATTATTTTGGCAGTCGTATTAGCCCTTTCCGCTTGTAGCTCAAGCAATTCATCTGGGAGTGAAGGCAACGGGGAAGGCGCATCAACGGAAAACTCAGGTGATCAGAAAAAGGTCAAGATTGTTTATGCAGGTGGTAAAGATGTCACTTCAGCTACTGCCAAAACCATCAAGGCATTTGAAGAGTCTCACCCAAATATTACAGTAGAATTTCGGGAAATGCCTAGTGACAGCGGCAAACAGCATGATGCCTACGTCACGCAATTAAATGCCAAATCATCAAAGATTGATGTCTTTGAGATGGATGTTGTTTGGCCAGCTGAATTTGCACAGGCGGGTTATACGCTTCCACTCGATCGTTTTATTAAGCAAGATAATATCAATTTAGATCGATATAACCAAGGAGCATTATCCGCAGCTAAATTTAATGGGAAAATATGGGCGCTACCGAAATTTATCGATGCAGGGATGATGTTTTATCGCACAGACTTCGTAAAAGAAGTACCTCAGACGTGGGATCAACTCATCGCTAAGGCGAAAAAATTACAAGGTAAAAAGGGCATGGATTACGGCTATGTTATGCAAGCGAAGCAATATGAAGGGCTTGTAACTAATGCAGTGGAATTTATTGCAGCTTACGGCGGACAAATCATTGACGAAAACGGTAATGTCGTTGTTAACAGTCCGGATACGATACAAGGATTAAAGAAAATGGTTCAGGTCGCAACTTCCGATTTTGTACCTGGAAATGTAACGACCTTTACAGAGATTGAATCGAACATCGCGTTTATCGAAGGTGAATCACCATTTGTTCGTAACTGGCCATATCAATGGTCCACAGCTAATAATAAAGAGAAGTCAGAGATAGCCGGCAATGTCGGTGTTGCACCACTTCCTGCTGGAGACGCAGGTCATGCAGCAGCATTAGGTGGCTGGATGGCAGGCATCAACAAGTATTCTGAGCATAAGAAAGCTGCATGGGAGTTTTTGAAATTCATGACTGGGCCAAAAGGGCAGAAAATTGATGCCATTTACGGTGGTCATGCACCAACTATTCTGTCTTTATATGAGGATGAAGAGGTCATTAAGGCTAATCCATATTTCAAAAAGGGAGGATTTCAAAAGGCTTTAGAAAGTGCAGTATCACGTCCTGTTGTGCCAAATTATCAAGAGGTATCCCAAATTATCCAAACCAATGTTTCCGAAGCCATCTCTGGTGCAGCAACAGTCAAAGAGGCGGCCAAAAACATGGAAAAGGAACTCAAAGCAGCAGTAGGTAAATAATAGGCCGTACATTAGCCTTCTATTAGGTAGGAGGCTAATGTCCTTTTTGAAAAGGAGGTACCAAAGATGAGGAATGACAATAAACCACCGAAAAAACGTAAGATAGGAGGATCTGACAGGAACGCGGCTTGGTTGCTGATTGCACCATCTCTGATCCTTATCCTTGCGATATCCATATATCCTGTCCTTCAATCGTTTTATTTTAGTTTGTTTGATTTGCAACTGAATACGCCCACAAAGTCATCAACACATTTAAAATACAATATTCAACTGGATCAGTACTTAAAATATTATCCCTTTTTAGAAGATGAACTCACAAATGAAATAAGTGAAGTAGATGAACCGTTGAAAGGCAAACTCACTGATATTAAAAAAGACTTAACGGCACTTAATAAACAAATTCGCGATGACTCAGAAGGTGCCTATGAAAAAGTTAATCAAACCCTAAATAATTACGAAACCCCATCTCAAGAATTGGCAACGGTTGAAATAAGTAATGAAATGGCCAACCAATTTACCCAAAGAATTGCCAGTATTAATAAAAGATTAACAGGCATTGAAAATAGAGAGGCCCTTTCAAATGCCAAGGAACTAATTGGTCTTGCTGATGGTCTACGTGGTGCAGTGATTGAACCCAACTTTATCGGTTTTGAACATTACGCTAATCAATTAACGAACCCAAGGATGTGGTCGTCATTATGGAATACAGTTGTATTTACCGTCCTTTCAGTTTTCTTTGAATTTGTGCTTGGTTTCGCAATAGCCCTTTTAATTAATAAAGTGTTCATTGGTAGGGGAATGGTTCGGGCAACTGTGCTTATTCCATGGGCGATTCCCACAGCTGTATCGGCGATGATGTGGAAATTTCTTTATGATGGTCAGAATGGTATCATCGCGAAGTTTTTTACGGAAATTGGGTTGATCGATAGCATGGGTTCCCTACTCACGACCGATGCGGGAGCCATGTTTGCTGTTGTTTTAGCAGACGTGTGGAAAACAACGCCTTATATAGCTTTGCTATTATTGGCCGGTTTGCAGGTGATCCCGAGATCGCTTTATGAGGCATCAGCTATTGATGGTGCAGGTAAGTGGAAGCAATTTATTAGCGTCACCTTACCGCTGATGAAGTCAAGTATTCTAGTTGCTCTGTTGTTCCGTACATTAGATGCCTTTCGCGTGTTTGACTTGGTTTATATTCTTACTGGAGGTGGACCTGCGAACGCGACTGAAACTATTTCAGGTTATGCCTATGAAATTATGTTTTCCCAAACAAACTTTGGAGCAGGATCTGCTATATCCGTTATAGTGTTTATTTGTGTTGCGATCATATCAATTATATATGTCAAACTGCTTGGTTCCGACCTGTTACCGGAAGGCTCGAAAAAATAAGGAGGGGATGAACATGGAAAGGAAAGCTGGCCCATTTTTCTATATATTTCTTGTTACTTTTATTTTTGTTGTAATGTTTCCATTTATTTGGGTGTTTCTAAGTTCAATTAAACCTCCTTCAGAACTGTTCGGGGCAGAGGCTTTTAATTGGTTTACAGATCACCCATCTTTAAAAAATTACGCTTCAGTTTTTTTTGATCACCCGTTTTTAACGTATTTGAAAAATAGTTTCATCGTTTCATCGGTGACCACCATTTATACTGTTTTTATTGCCTCGTTTGCGGCTTATGCCATTGCACGTCTAGAATTTCGCGGAAAAGCTGTGATTTTGGGTCTTGTCTTATCAGTTTCAATGTTTCCACAAATCGCAACGTTGTCACCGATTTATATTATTTTGAAAAACTTAGGGCTAACGAATAGTTATCTTGGTTTGATTATTCCTTATACGACGATTACGCTTCCTTTATCGATCTGGATTTTAGTGACCTTTTTTAAAAAAATACCGCATGATCTTGAGGAAGCAGCGAAAATTGATGGTGCTTCTCTTATGCAGACGTACTGGCGAATTATTTTTCCATTGGCTGTTCCGGGTATTTTTACAACCGCCATTCTTGCCTTTATCGCCGCATGGAATGAATTCCTATATGCATTAACAATCAATACCGTCCAGGAGTATAAAACCGTGCCGGTTGGCATCGCCATGTTTCAGGGGCAGTACACGATTCCATGGGGTGAAATTAGTGCGGCTACAGTGATCGTTACGATACCACTTGTCATTATGGTGTTAATCTTCCAGAAACGCATTGTTTCAGGTTTGACATCCGGTTCGGTCAAAGAATAAATAGAAGAGGAGAGTTATAGAATGAACATTACAGTATGGAATGAAAATCGTCATGAACAATCGAATCCAAAAGTTAGAGAGGTTTATCCTGAAGGCATTCATGGTGCGATAGCGGGCTTTTTGAAGGAAGCAGGATTTGGTGTTCGGACGGCGACACTTGATGAGCCGGAGCATGGTTTGACAGATGACGTATTGAGTCTGACTGACGTTTTGATATGGTGGGGACATCAAGCGCATGATGATGTCCATGATGATGTTGTCGCTAAAGTTCAGCAGCGCGTACTTGATGGCATGGGATTGATTGTCTTGCATTCCGGTCATTTTTCAAAGATTTTCCGGACATTAATGGGGACGTCTTGTGACTTAAAATGGCGTGAAGCTGATGAAAAGGAACGGATGTGGGTCGTTAATCCAAGTCATCCGATTGTTGACGGCATCGGGGAAACCATTGAATTAGATAAAGAAGAGATGTATGGCGAACACTTTGATATTCCGGTCCCTGATGAGTTGGTATTTGTCAGTTGGTTTGAAGGTGGCGAGGTCTTCCGCAGTGGGTGCACTTATAGACGTGGTTTAGGAAAAGTTTTTTACTTCCGGCCGGGTCATGAAACATATCCGACGTACCATCATTCGGAAATTCAAAGCGTGATCACCAATGCGGTTCGCTGGGCAGAGCCAACGACACGTCCACAACCGATTCGCGGGAACGCCAAGCCATTAGAAACAATTGCTGAGAAGGAATAGTTGAAGATATACAGAGAAGGAGATGGTGATCCATGCAATTAAATATAGGTGTTGTCGGAAACGGAAGCATAGCTAAACATCGTCACTTACCAGAATATCACGCCAATGAGCAGGTGAATATTGTTGCTGTTTGTGATGTTATTGAAGAACGGGCCGCCGCTATGGCTGAGAACTATGGTGCTAAGGCCTACACGGACTACAAAAAGCTACTAGCTGATAACAACGTTGATGCTGTTAGTATTTGCTTGCCCAATTATTTGCATGCACCAGTTACGATTGATGCTTTAAACGCCGGTAAGCATGTGCTCTGTGAAAAACCGATGGCAACGTCGGAGCAAGAAGCCCATGATATGATGCAAGCAGCCGAAAAGAACGGTAAAAAGCTCATGATTGCCCATAATCAACGGTTTGTGCCATCTCATGTTACAGCGAAACGGCTTATTGAAAACGGTGATATAGGTAAGGTATATAGCTTTCGGACCACCTTTGGCCATGGTGGCCCTGAAGATTGGAGTATTGACGGTAAGGAGAGTTGGTTTTTCAATAAACATGAGGCTTTTATCGGTGCCATGGGTGACCTGGGCGTGCACAAATCGGATTTGATTCGGAATTTGCTCGGTCAAGAAGTCATTGAAGTTTCAGCGATGGTGGAAACGAGCGCCAAGTCCAATACCAATGTTGATGATAATGCTGTTTGCGTGCTCAAAATGGAAAACGGCGTTATCGGGACTTTAACAGCCAGCTGGTCCTATGTGTCCCGAGAAGACAATTCGACTATTATTTATGGGGAAAAAGGCATTATACGGCTTGAGGATGATCCAGATTATTCGTTGATTGTTCAATATAAAGATGGTGAAACCGTCAATTATCAGTTAGGACAAATTCAATTCAATGATAACGATGGGCAATCGGATTCCCATGTCATTGAGCAATTTGTTGATTACGTGTTGAATGGGGGACCATCGCCCGTGTCAGGAGATGAAGGTAAGAAGTCACTTGAAGTGATTCTAGCTGCCTTAAAGTCCAATGAAACGAAACAATTTGTGCAAATTTAGTTAATTCCCAATCAATGTGAAAGGTTGTGAAACTATGAAACTAGGTGTATTCACTGTTTTATTTTCCGATAAAAGCTTTGAGGAGATGCTTGACCATGTGAAGGCTGCTGGCCTTGATGCTGTAGAAATCGGCACAGGTGGCAATCCTGGCGAAGCTCATTGTCCCCTCGATGAATTACTTGAAAGTGAAGACAAACGAAAGAAGTACCTTGACGCTGTACATTCCAGAGGATTGACCATCAGTGCGTTCAGTTGTCATGCCAATCCCATCTCACCTGATCCCAATTATGCTAAGGAATCGCATGAAACTTTCGTTAAAACGGTTCAATTGGCTGAACTTCTGGGTGTTACCGTCGTTAATTGTTTTTCAGGAACAGCAGGTGACCATGAAGGGGCGAAATATCCGAATTGGCCAGTGTCCCCTTGGCCCAATGAATATAGTGAAGTGCTCAAATGGCAATGGGAAGAAAAACTCGTTCCCTACTGGAAGAAATGGGGACAATACGCTAAGGATCATAATGTCAAAATTGGACTCGAACTCCATGGCGGATTTTTAGTCCATACGCCGTACACGATATTAAAGTTACGCGAGGAAACTTGTGATGCTGTCGGTGCGAATCTTGATCCAAGTCACTTATGGTGGCAAGGGATTGAACCTGTGGGTGCGATTAAGATTTTAGGTCAAGCTGGTGCGCTTCATCACTTCCACGCGAAAGATACTTACATTGATCAAGATAATGTGAATATGTATGGTTTAACGGATATGCAGCCATACGACAAGGTGCAGACAAGGGCTTGGACGTTCAGATCCGTCGGCTGCGGACATAGTGTTCAGGAATGGTCTGATATGATGAGCGCACTAAGAACTTATGGCTATGATTATGCCGTGAGTATTGAACATGAGGATCCACTGATGTCCATTGATGAAGGATTCAATCGTGCTGTCAATAACTTGCAATCCGTATTAATCAGGGATAAACCTGCCGATATGTGGTGGGTCTAGTAAGGGGGAAATGACGTGATTCGTATAGCTTTACTAAGTCGATGGCATGTTCACGCCGGAGATTATGCTCAACAAGCCCAAGATCATCCGGATCTTTCCATTGAAATGGTTTGGGATGAGGATCCAGCTCGTGGCAAAGCATGGGCCGGGGAGCTAGGGGTGCGCTTTGAAGCAGATTTAAATCACGTGCTAACGGATCCCAATATTGATGCTGTGATCGTTGATACGCCGACCAATATGCATAAAGATGTCATCGTTCAGGCAGCAGCCAGTGGCAAGCACATTTTCACGGAAAAAGTGTTAGGTTTGACGGTTGAAGACTGCGAGACCATTTTTCGGACCGTTGAAGCATCGGGGGTCCAACTCATGTTATCCCTGCCCCGGTTAACGGAAAATTATTATTTATATGCTCAGGATATCGTTGATCGGAACATGCTCGGTCAATTGAGCATGATTCGTTGCCGGGTCGCACATAATGGTGCTGTGCCATCCAATGAACATCCGGGCGGCTGGCTGCCTGAGCGTTTTTTTGATAAAGAAACCTGTGGTGGCGGGGCTTTGATTGATCTGGGTGCCCATCCAATTTATTTAACGAATCGGCTGGCAGGACTTCCAAAAGCCGTGACCGCCCGTCTATCATCTGTTTTTGCTTCTGAAGTGGATGACAACGCAATGGTTTTACTTGACTATCAGTCCGGCACTCTTGGAACGATTGAGACCAGTTTCATTTCCAATGGTAGCCCCTTTCAACTGGAATTGTATGGAACCGGGGGAACGCTGCTTATTGAAGATGACAACGTGCGATTAAAAAGTGATTATATGGAAACTGATGATTGGTATACGCCTGATCATCTGCCTGAATCTCTGCCTATGCCGATGGAACAATGGGTTCGTGCAATTAAAAGGGGTTCAGCACCATCGATTACGAAGGATGACATGTATCAATTGACGGTCATGAATCAGGCCGCTGCCCGGTCTCACCAAATGGGGAAGCAAATTTTCATAGAGGATATGAAATAGACCAGAGGAGTAGTGAAGTCGACCCTGAGCAACATTTTTGCTTAGGGTTTTGTTTTTGTGATGCTATAGTTTTATTATAAGAATACTTACAGGCAAAATATTGCGAAAATTTAATGTTTGTGTTTTAATTTTTATACCATCCTTTTAAAGAAGAGAAAGGTGATCTCCGTGAACCATACGTTAAAAAACCCTATTTTAGATTTATTTCATCATTTTCATAGTCATCCGGAAACAAGCTGGCATGAGGTCGAAACGACGGCATACATTACGAATCTATTAAAAGAAAACGGATGCCGTGTCAGGACATTTGCTGATTGCACAGGTGTTGTCGGTGACATCGGTGCAGGTGAGCCGGTTGTTGCTATTCGGGCGGATATGGATGCATTATGGCAGGAGGTTGATGGTGACTTCCAGGGCAATCATTCTTGCGGTCACGATGCCCATATGGCCGTGGTGCTTGGGACTTTGTTGACCATTAAACAGAGCGATCAGCCATTGAACGGAACAGTACGGTTTATTTTTCAGCCTGCTGAGGAAAAGGGGACCGGCGCTCTGAAAATGGTTGACGAACAGGTTGTCGATGATGTGGATTATCTTTATGGCGTTCATTTACGCCCCATTCAAGAAATCCCTCATGGGACGGCTTCTCCATCGCTTTATCATGGTGCTGCACGATTTATTTCCGGGAAAATAAAAGGTGAAGATGCTCATGGTGCTCGTCCGCATTTAAATACCAATGCCATTGATATAGGGGCGGCGCTTGTTAATCGGGTTAATAGCATACATCAGGATCCGATGATCCCTCACTCAGCGAAGCTCACATCCTTTCATGCGGGTGGAGAAAGTGCGAACATTATTCCCGGTTCAGCGCAGTTCAGTATTGACTTGCGGGCGCAGTCGAATGAGGTAATGGAAGGATTGACTGCCCAATTGGAAAAAAGTGTGCGCACACTTGAAGAAGACTATGGTGTCACTATTGAGTTGCAAAGGCAAGCTGACGTTGCCGCGGCGGTTGTTCACCCGGAAGCACAAAGCTTAATGGAAAAGACCATTATCAGTGTATTAGGATCAGAACAGTATCGAGCGCCGCTTGTCACAACCGGTGGCGATGATTTTCATTTTTACACGATCAAGCGTCCAGAATTAAAGGCAACCATGCTCGGATTGGGGTGTGATCTTGAGCCGGGTTTGCATCATCCACATATGTCATTTAATCATGAAGCGATTTTGAATGGTGTCGATATTTTGACAGACGTCATTCTACGAACGCTTAATAAGGAAAGGGATTAGAACAATGCGACATTCCATTGATATTCAAAGACTCACAAAATTAGATGACATACAAGACATACAAACGATTGAAGCGGATGTTTGGAATATGAATCCCATACCGATTCACCAAACGTATACCGTGGCTCAAAACGGCGGAATCATCCTTGGCGCTTATGATCAGAATAGATTAGTCGGATTCCTATATAGTTTTCCAGGTTTTAAAAATGGTCACCCTTATCTTTGTTCGCATATGTTAGGGATCCATCCGGATTATCAGATGACCGGTCTTGGTGAACGAATGAAGCTTAGGCAGAAGGAAGAAGCGATTAACATGGGTTATGAGCTCATAACATGGACATTTGATCCGCTTGAAAGTGTGAATGGCTATTTAAATCTTCATAAACTATGCAGTATAGGGGCCGTTTATTTAAAAAATCACTATGGAGAGATGAACGATAAGTTAAACAAAGGTTTGCCCACGGATCGTTTTTTAATTGAATGGTGGCTCAAAAGTGATTACCTGAAGAAACAGCGAAGCGAAACTTCTTCTGCTGCTAGCCCTCTTCTTGAGACGGAACTGAACCGGGACGCGCAGCCATTCATTTATCGCGATCTGATCGAAACATTTGATTCAAGTGTTGAAGCGTGGCTTGTTCCCATTCCCAATCAGTTTCAATCGATCAAAAAAAGTCATGCCGAATTGGCGCGGGATTGGCGTCTGAAAACAAGGACCGCCTTTCAGCTTCTCTTGGCTAACGGTTTTGTTGCTGTGGATTTCGTTCGGCAAAAGCAATCTAAAACAAGCTATTATATTTTTAAAAAGCGTCAGCAGTTATCACTTTAGATAAGGAGGGGATCGGATGAGTTCTATAGAATCATTGATACCCGTAGAGAAAGTCATTTTACATAAACTACAAATGAAGCTAAAAAATCCGTTTTCAACCAGTTTTGGGACGTTTACGGACAAAACGTTCTTCATTATTGAAGCGATAGATCCTGACGGAAACCAAGGCTTCGGTGAATCTGTGGCTTTTGACAGTCCTTGGTATAGCGAGGAGACTGTGAAAACCACTGAACATATGCTTGAAGATTTTTTGATTCCATTACTATTCGAGCAACCGGTAGCGCATCCCGACCAACTCATGGAGCGTTTCTCAACGATTCGTGGTAATCGGATGGCTAAAGCAGCGATTGAAGGTGCGATTTGGGATCTCTATGCTAAACGGGAACAGCTTCCCCTTTATAAAGCACTAGGCGGCGACAAGACTAGCATAGATGTTGGTATAAGTATTGGTGTCCAGCCTTCAATTGAGGCACTTCTAAACACAATCGAAACCCATGTGGCGGAAGGGTTCAAGCGGATAAAGATCAAGATAAAGCCGGGGTGGGATGTTGATGTTTTAAAAGAGGTTAGGAGGCAATTTCCCGAAATTGCATTAATGGCTGATGCGAACTCAGCATATACTCTACATGATACCAAACATTTGCAACAGTTAGACAATTTGGACTTGATGATGATTGAGCAACCACTGGCCCATGATGACATCATTGACCATGCCCGGATGCAGGCTGCGCTTGATACACCAATTTGTTTAGATGAAAGTATTCATTCTCTCCAAGATGCAAAGAAAGCTGTTGATTTGGGTAGCTGCCAAATCATAAATATTAAAATCGGACGCGTCGGGGGGCTTACTGAGTCGAAAAAAATCCATGATTATTGCCGCGATCACAGTATTCCCGTTTGGTGTGGCGGTATGCTCGAAGCAGGTGTCGGGAGGGCTCATAATATTGCATTAACAACGCTCAATCAATTTATTTTACCTGGTGATACGGCTGGTTCTTCAAGGTATTGGGAAAAGGATATTATTAAGCCTGAAGTGGTTGTGAACGATGGTGTGATTCAAGTTCCGGATCAACCGGGCATTGGTTATCATATCGATCGCGAGGCAATGGAGGCTTATACGGTTTCTAAGAAGGTCCTTACAGATCAAAAGTAGGATTTTTTAAGGGGGGAGATGTGTATGAATCGTTTGTTTGACGGGGCATTTGGAAGGTATCTCGTGCCAGGGATCGTTCTCCAATCGGTTTTAATCGGAGGAGGGTACGCAACTGGCCGTGAAATTGTGGAATATGGAGCTAAGTATGGGGCCCTAGGCTGGATCGGTGGTCTGACCATCTTCATTGGTTTTACGATTATGGCCATCCTCACTTTTGAATTAGCTCGAATGTTCCAAGCCTATGATTATCGAAGTCTTATGAAACGCTTGATTGGTCCGTTTTGGGTGTTATATGACATTATTTATTTACTTTTAGCGATTTTAATCATTTCCATTATGGCTTCAGCGACCGGTGAAATTTTAGAGAATACACTGGGGCTCAATTACTGGGTCGGTGTGATTGGCGTGGCGGCGATTGTCGGTGTTCTTAACTTTTATGGCAAAGGTTTAATCGAGAAATTCAAAACTTTCGGGACAGCCGCACTCTTTATTGGTTATATTATTTTTGGGATACTTGTTATTTCAACGACTTGGGATCAAGCAAAAGAGGTGTTGTCATCTGGTGATACAAGCTATATGAGCGGAGAGGTTAGTCTCTTAAGTGTGTTATGGAGCGGTATTTTATATGTTGGTTATAACCTTGCCGTTTATCCAGCTACATTATTTACTATTAAAAGACAGAAGGCGAGAAAAGAAAGTGTGATTTCTGGCATCATTGCTGGTGTGCTCATGACCATTCCCTGGTTCTTAACGTATATTAGTATTCTAGGTTTCTATCCGTCAGAGAACGTCTTAGGAGCATCCGTTCCATGGTTAGAAATGCTTAATGGTTATTCCTATTGGGTTATTATTTTATTTGGTATTGTTGTCGGTTGGACGTTAATCGAAACGTCATCGGGCATGATCCATGCTTTCCTTGACCGTATCAACCAGCACATCGTAGAAAAAAGGCATCGCCAATTAACAAAACCTCAACAAGCGTTGGTTGCGATGGGAGCACTCGCTCTATCCGTTATCTTAGCCCGGGTCGGTGTTATCAACTTGATTTCCAAAGGTTATACATGGATGGGTTACGGCATGATCATTGTCTATGCGTTACCGATGTTAACGTTGGGGGTGCGGTATATATTTAAAAAGCAGTCAAAGCATAATTCGATGACCAAAGAAATGTAAGTAATCTTTATAAAGGCTTTTGCGATGTCCCATTAGACGACATTGTAAGAGCTTTTTTTGCGTCTTTTTTTAAATAATCATTGAAACGCTTACAGTTATCTATTAAAATACATATGTGAAAACGAATTCACAGATATGATTTTGAAATCACATACATAAATAAAGGAGGGTGACAGATGGCAGTAAAGTCAGCGGTACGGGTATTAGATATGTTCGAATTGCTTGTTCATTATCCCGAAGGATTGACGATGAATGACATTGCTGAGCGTCTGTCCTTACCGCAGAGCAGCACCTTTCATTTAGTTCGGACGTTGGCTGATTATCATTATTTAATTCAAACAGATTTGAAAACGTTTAAATTAGGACCAAAGTTAATCCAAGTTGGAACCAAAGCTTTGGAATCCATCGATATTAATGCGGAAGCTGGGCCTGAGCTTCGCCGGTTGATGGAGACGGTGGAAGAAACGGTTTTTATGGCCGTCCTTCTTGATCGGGAGCTGGTTTACATTTCTAAGGTTGACAATCATCGTTCCGTTAGGACAAGTGCACAAATTGGTGCACGGAAGCCACTATATTGTACAGGGCTAGGGAAAGCCTTCCTTGCCTATTTACCGGACGACATTAGAGAAGACATGATCTCGGAGTCTGGTCAGCCTGCTGTCACGCCTAACACGATCACAGATGCCTATGAATTGAAGACTCAGCTGATGCAATACCGGCAGCAAGGGTATGCGATTGATGACGAGGAGAGTGAAGAAGGTCTTTATTGTTTGGCAGCGCCTGTCTTCAATGTTGAGGGACGCATGGAAGCGGCAATCAGTGTTGCCGGGCCCAAGGACAGAGTTTTTTCCAGAAAGGCATCGATTGTCAATGAACTCAAGTCAACGGCTGAGGCGATATCTTACAAATTAGGTTATGAGACGATACATTCTTGATGATTAATGAGGAGGCTTTATTATATGAAGATCACACATTTTGAACTTTATCAGGTCCCCCCGCGTTGGCTGTTTCTCAAAATTGAGACAGATGAAGGCATTACGGGTTGGGGCGAGCCGATTGTTGAAGGCCGTGCTCATACAGTAAAAGCATGTGTTGATGAATTGATGGATTATTTAATTGGAAAAGATCCTAGGTATATTGAAGACCACTTTCAAGTGTTATACCGCAGCGGTTTTTACCGTGGGGGGCCCGTGCTCATGAGTGCGATATCCGGCATTGAACAGGCTCTTTGGGATATCAAAGGCAAGTATCATGATATGCCTGTATACGAAATGCTCGGAGGTGCAGCCCGTGATAAGATTCGTGTCTATTCCTGGATTGGCGGTGACCGTCCACAAGATGTGGGCGCAGCAGCAAAAGAAAAAGCTGACGCTGGGTTCACAGCCATTAAAATGAATGGCACAGAAGAGATCGACTATATTGATAGTTATTCAAAAGTTGAAGCGGCTGTTTCCCGTGTGGCCGCAATTCGGGAAGCGACTGGGAATGACTTCGGGATTGGCATTGATTTTCATGGGCGCGTCCATAAGGCAATGGCCAAAACGTTAGTTAAAGAGCTTGAACCTTATCGGCCGATGTTCATTGAGGAACCTGTCTTAGTTGAAAACATGGAAGCATTTAAAGAGATTGCTAATCATACAACAACGCCTATTGCCACGGGTGAGCGTAATTATACACGTTGGGGCTTTAAGCAAATGCTCATCGATGGCCATGTTGATATTATTCAGCCCGATTTATCCCATACAGGTGGTATTTTAGAAGCAAAAAAAATTGCTGCTATGGCCGAGACTTTCGATGTTGCTGTGGCGCCACATGCACCGCTTGGGCCGATTAATCTAGCAGCTTCATTGCAAGTCGATGCCTGTACGCCGAACTGTATAATTCAGGAGCAAAGTCTAGGGATCCATTACAACCAAGGCAGTGACTTACTAGATTATTTGGAAGATCCGACTGTGTTTAAATATACTGATGGATTTGTAGAAATGCCGAAAGGACCCGGCCTTGGCATAACAATTAATGAGGACCGCGTTAAGGCTGCGGTAGAGGAAGATCACCGGTGGAAAAATCCAATTTGGCGCCATGAAGATGGCACTATTGCTGAATGGTAGTCTGGCATAGTCATTAATGATTCAATATTTAGGAGGAACATCATGTCTTCAACAGCACTCGTATTAATTGCCGCATTTGGGATTGCCTTGCTGCTTTTCCTTGTTATGCGGACGAAATTACAAGCGTTTTTTGCCCTAATCGTTGTCAGTTATATCGTTGGACTTCTATCGGGGATGAACACATCGGAAATTCTTAAGGCTGTACAGGATGGTATGGGTGGTACTGTTGGTGAGATTGCCGTTATTATCGGTATAGGTGCCATGTTTGGCGAGGTGTTAAAAGTATCCGGCGGTGCTGAGCGATTGGCGCTCACTCTTATGAAAAAATTCGGTGAAAAACGCGTACACTGGGCCCTTATGTTAACCGGTTTTATTATTTCCATTCCCGTCTTTCTCGATGTTGCTTTTGTTATCTTAGTGCCGATTTTATATAGTATGGCGCAAAGGACTAAAAAATCCTTGCTATACTTTGGTATTCCATTGCTAGCGGGTCTAGCCGTTACGCACAGTTTTGTGCCGCCAACGCCAGGGCCGATTGCCGTAGCTTCCTTGCTAGAGGCAAACATTGGTTGGGTGATTCTCTTCGGTCTATGTGCGGGTATTCCAGCTGCCATTTTAGCTGGTCCGGTATTCGGTAGATATATTGCCAAAAAAATTCATGTTAAAGTCCCTGAAGTTATGTTAGAACAAATGCCGGAACAAAAAGATGAAAAGGAACTTCCGAGCTTTGGTATGATCGTGTTTCTCGTGCTCATTCCACTCATTCTCATTTTAACGAATACACTTTCAACAGCTGTTTTAGAAGAAGGCAACAATGTTCGGGCTGTTTTTGAATTTATCGGTAACCCGGGTGTTGCTCTAACGATTACCGCCTTGCTAACTTTTTATTTATTGGGGACCCGCCGTGGTTACTCGAAGGAAGACCTCCAACAAATTGCGTCGAAGGCATTGGAACCAGCCGGCGTGATCATTTTGATTACGGGTGCCGGCGGCGTTTTCGGGCAAATGTTAGTGGAAACCGGTGTCGGTGATATTTTGGCGAATGCTATGGCGGACCTGAACATGCCAATCATTGTGTTTGCTTTTATTGTAGCAGCAGTTGTCCGGATTGCCCAAGGTTCGGCAACAGTATCTATGGTAACGGCTGGAAGCTTGATTCATCCTATGATTGAATCCCTCGGTATTGGCGGGCCGATGCTAGGTCTTCTTGTGATTGCAATTGCATCAGGTGCAACGATTGCGTCTCACGTTAATGACTCTGGTTTTTGGATGGTCAACCGCTTCTTTGGCTTATCTGAAAAAGATACCCTACGTTCATGGACGATGATGGAGACGATCATTGCGCTTGTCGGATTTGTAGTTACCCTGATTATCAGTCTGATTATTTAACAATTGGGGTCAGGCCCCCGCTGCTTTTAAGCAATGGGGGCCTGATCCTTTCTGTATGGTATCATTGGTTCGGGGTGATGGATATGTCGGAATGGTTTTATAATCCACAGGTTGAATTTGATATGTTTGGTTCCGCTCATATAGTAACCATCGGGACGGTTGCGTTACTCGTTATTGCGTTTTACTTATTTCGAAAAAAGCTATTACCCTATCGTGAGGGCATCCGCATCACCATTGGCTGGGCAATGATTGGTACCCGGTTGGCCCTGGACATCTGGTATTTGGCAACGGGTCAATGGCATTACGAGTTTGCCTTGCCGCTTGAGCTCTGTAGTATTTCCTTGATATTGGGCGGTATTATGTTGTTGACTAAGAACAGGGTATTATTTGAAATCATCTATTTTATTGCTATTGGTGGGGCTATTCAGGCAGTCATGACACCTTTTTTAAATTATGGATTTCCACAATTTCGTTATATGCAATTTTTCTTCGCCCATTTATTGGTGTTGATAGCACCACTTATTATGACCTGGCTGTACCAATATAAGATCACATGGCAATCACTATTGAAGTCTTTTATCGCAGTGAATGGCATTGCGCTTGTTAATTTTGTCATCGATGCCTGGTTGAATGTTAATTATATGTATTTGGCAGGGAAACCTGATTCATCTAGTATGTTGGATATTCTTGGGCCTTATCCTTATTATATTTTGTCTTTGGAGGCCGTGGCTTTATTGATCTTCAGTTTGTTGTATTTGCCGTTTGGGTTGGTATCTATATGGCAAAAAAACCAGCGGTCTTCCGCTGGTAATCGTTAAGCGACAGTTAAAAAGGTTTATGAACCCTCCAGGTGAAATATAATCACCAAAATTCAAGTCAACCATTCCAATGAGTCGTTTTTATCCTGTTAATGTTCTTCTGATCTTTGTATCTGTTGTCTGACTGTCTCAACATCAGTATTGCTAAGAAACTGTGTATCTTGCCCACCCGTTGTCCGGGCAATATATTCCATGGCCTCATTATATGACATTCCTGAATCATCATTCTGACGCTTGACTTTATCGATAGCTGTCCCAGCTTCGGTTACGTTCGATTTGCTATGCTCATGTTGTTTCATTTGAATCATCTCCTTTTGTCCGTTATTGTTATCTGCTTGTATTCGTTTTAACCACGCATGAACGATATCATTGAAGGAAATTGGGTTTTGACATATTCGGACAATATCGGTATAATTAAAAGGTTGATTATAAAATGTGCTTTACCTAATGATATATTTTTAGATTCAATAGGAACCACCTCTCTTTATGTGACAGACAGGAGAGGGGTTTATTTTTGAGAAATGGAAAGAGGTGAGTGTATGTCAGCTAACACAAAGCAAGCCCCACTTTGGACGAAATCATTTTTTATGCTAATATTTGCAAACTGGTTTGTGTTCATGGGATTCCAAATGTTAATCCCAACATTTCCGCCTTATATTCAATCTTTAGGCGCATCGAGTCTAGAAATTGGCCTAGTCACGACGCTTTTCTCAGTTGGTGCTGTGTTTGCCCGCCCATTTATCGGCTATCTGTTGTCATTTAATAAAAGACGACCAATGGTCTTACTGGGTGTAGCGACGCTTTTGGTGCTAACCATCCTTTATCCTGTGACTCAAATCATTTTTATCTTTCTTTTGTTTCGTCTCGTTCATGGTTTGGCATGGGGATGGACGTCAACATCGAACGGAACCGCCGCAGTTGACCTTGTTCCGAATTCTAGGATCGGTGAAGGCATGGGTTATTATGGATTATCAGTAACCTTATCCTTAGCAATTGCCCCGAGTTTGGGGATTTATGTGTATCAACAGTTTAATTTTAACTGGGTGATTGTCATATCGACGCTTCTCTGTGTAACGTCATTCATTCTCATGTCGCGCGTTCGTTTTCAAACACCTGAGGCCATTAAACAAACAGAGCGTAAGGATGTTCATTTCTCCTACTTTGGATCTTTAATAGAAAAAAGAAGTTGGTACCCAGCGTTGATCACCTTACTAACGACATTTGCTTATGGATCTATTGTTACGTATATTGTGATTTTTGCCCAAGAGCGTGGTCTCGAGCATATTTTTCTTTTCTATTTGTTTAACGCGACATTTGCATCAGTGTCTCGGCCATTCTCTGGAAAATGGTTTGACCGCCATGGACCAAAAGCGATGGTTTCCGTGTGTGCCATCTTTGCATTCGCGGCTCTGTGGGTACTGTCGTTCGCAACATCAGATATTTACATCATTATTGCCGGCATATTATTCGGGATTGGTTATGGATCCATGCTGCCTTCATTGCAAGCGTGGATTTTGTCCAAAACAACAACCGAACGTCGCGGTGTCGCCAACGGAATGTACTTCTCGTGCATTGATGGCGGTATTGGTTTGAGCGCGATTGTGTTCGGCTTTATTTCAACGTTTGTGTCTTACGGCGCTCTTTTTCAGATTGCGAGCTTTTGCTTTGTTGCGGTTTCATTATTGACGGTATTGGCTAAATCAGACAATAAGCAGGGTCAAAAACCGAATCACACAAAAAAAGTTGCAGCCAATGAATAGTGAAAAGAGGCTGGGATAAATTTAAAACAGGATACTCAAGAGCCGAACAATTAGATATAAAAGCAAATTCTAAGCGTCGTCAAAATATGTAGACGCCCGCGGCAAGCGAAGTATTTTGATAAAGCGATGACAGGAATGGCGATTTTCAACAAATAATCCGAACTGATTAAAACAAGTTCGGATTATTCTGTGACTAAAATACTTTTTGTCCCAGCTTTATTATACTCTAATTGTTTACAAACTTCGCATCGAAAATAAACGGGCCAAACGGGATCACAGATGCTAATGCGGCTAACAATGTTTTAATTATCCGCCAACGGTAGACAACTGTCATAATGAGGGCTCCAAGGATATATAGAATAAACAGGCCGCCGTGAAGGCCCCCCACAATGGTGACGACCATATGATAGTCAAAGATATACTTTAAAGGCATGGCGATACACAGTAATACTAAGTAGGACACACCTTCTGCATAGCCGATCATGCGGAATATGCCTGGAAGGTTTTTTGACATGTCATCATCTCCTATGAGACTGATTTTACAGCTATTATAACAACGGCTGCTCGGCGATAGAGAGATGAAAATAACGTTTTTGTGACAAGTCATGACTAGTAGTCATCTGGATGTCCTTTGTATTAGTCAAACCAACCTTTCTTCCGGAACCAAATGAACAAACCGGCCCCGACTATAAGCATCAGTCCAAGAATGATAAAGTAGCCATAATCCCATGTAAGTTCGGGCATATATTGAAAATTCATACCGTAAACACCGGCAATAAAGGTTAGTGGACTGAAAATAACGGTAATCACGGTCAATACCATCATTGTCCGGTTTTGCTGAAAAGAGTTGACTGAAAGATGGCTATCACGGATATCTGCGGTCATTTCCCGGTTGGATTGGATCATGTCCGTTAGTTTTAAAAGGTGGTCGTGGATATCGGCAAAATACTCTCGCCGTTCGTGGACCCCTGGCAAATGGGTTGAATTTAACATCCGGTATAGTAAGTCACGCATGGGATTGATGGTCTGTCGAATATTCAATAAATCCTTCCTCGTATCAAATAATTGTTCCATTAATACTTGCATCGGTTCCTCATCCGTGTTTTCGTCAATTTTATTTAAGTGGTCTTCGATTTCATACAGTAATGGAAAATAATTATCGACCATTTTATCCAGAATTTCATAGACAATATAGTACTCATCCCATCTCTGTTCTCTGTCTGCCGTATTCTCAATCCGCTGCCATACATTGTTGATTTCTGTTGTTGCCTTTTTATGAAAGGTAACAATAAAATTGTCGCCTAAAAACATATCAATTTCGTGCTTGTCTAAATGACCCTTCTCAATAGCATGGGTAGCAATGAAAAAAAATTGATCATAATAATCTAATTTTGGACGTTCAAGGGTTTTAACACTGTCTTCAATGGCCAATGGGTGAAAATGAAAGAAGGTCTCCAACTGCAAGATTTCCGCTTCAGTTGGCTGATTAAAATCGACCCAATAACGGTCAATATCTGGGTCATTTAAGCGCGTTAGGGAAGCGTCTGTTTCCAAACGTCCGTTAGTTGTTACAATCAGTGTTCGTATCATGGTCTCACCTCACATCCTACAATAACTTCATGCCAAGGCAAAGGTCTCTCAATGACGTCGGCGTTAACTGTCGTCCCCATTGTAAGCGATAATGTTATTAAATGCGACGTTATAGCACAATGAAAGGGTTTACTTTTAGTGACATTTAATCTATACTACGATTAACAATGAAACGAAAGGGTGATGTGTTATGACACAAGTGAACATCATGTTTGAAGTTGCCGTTAATTTCATAGCACAGCCCGCCGGACGAATTTTATAGTTTTTCATTTCCATTGATGATTGTTTATAGGTGAAATGGATGACCCGTGGGCTGTGCCAGTTGCTCAGGGGTTTTTTGTGTTTTACAAAATCATTTAATGGAGATGTTTGTATTGAATTTGAATAAATTAGGATGGCATACAGATTTTGAAGAGGCATTTACAGGTTATAGAAAAGAAGGTTTAACCGTCGGACGGGTTGCCTTGGAGCATAAAGGAAGTTACCAAGTTTTTGCCGAATATGGCTCGTTACGGGCTGAAATTTCAGGGAAGTACCACTATCAAGCTGAGACGCGGGAGGATTTCCCGGCTGTCGGTGATTGGGTGGTGATTTCGCTAAGGCCTGAAATGAATCAAGCCATGATCCACGCTGTTCTTTCGAGGAAGAGTAAGTTTTCAAGAAAGTCGGCGGGTGTGAAGAGTGATGAGCAAATTGTCGCAGCGAACGTTGATACGGTCTTTCTCGTCATGGCTTTAAACCATGATTTTAATATTCGCAGAATCGAGCGTTATCTTGTCATGGCATGGGAAAGTGGCGCCAATCCTGTGATCATTCTAAGTAAAGCAGATCTTTGTGACGATACAGATGAAAAAGTCAGCGACGTTGAGTCAGTGGCGTTGGGTGTCCCGATTCATGTCATCAGTGTGGTGGATGAAACAGGCTTCGATGGACTAACTCAATACTTGGATGAAGGGCAAACCATCGCTTTATTAGGTTCTTCAGGTGTTGGAAAATCAACATTGATTAATCATCTTTACGGTGAAGCTGTTCAACATGTACAGGATACCCGCCTAGGGGACGATAAAGGTCGACATACAACGACCCATCGGGAAATGATCCTTTTGCCAAGTGGAGGGGTTCTCATTGACACACCCGGCATGCGTGAACTGCAATTGTGGGATTCAATAGATGGTATTGATCACAGTTTTTCTGATATAGAAGCGCTCGCACGTGAATGCAAGTTCAATGATTGCCGCCACGACTCGGAGCCTGGCTGTGCGGTGAAAGCAGCGATTAAGGATGGTCAATTGGATCAAGGACGTTATGACAGTTATGTAAAATTACAAAGGGAACTTGCCTTTTTACAGAGAAAGAATGATAAGAAAGCGCAATTAGAAGAAAAGAAAAAGTGGAAGAAGATCGCCGGTGACCGGACGAGGTTCCATCGAAGATAAGATATTGAACAGCGTTGCTCAAAGACGAGCAACGCTGTTTTTTATCAGGGCTCTTTCTAAGAGATTGTTGCCTATTTTAAATAGACCTATGAAAGCTAAAGGTCGAAAATCAACCTCTCCTCTCAAATAGCAACAAAGTTTACGAAAATAGCCTTTATCAAAAAGCCGTCATACACATTGGTTTCTTCGTAGCTGGAAAGATCGCTTGGATTACAGCATAGGCCTCTGGATCAGATAGTTCCACGAGCCCTATTTGATAGAGATTCTGGAAGGATGCGGTTCCCATCATAAGGGAGGAAAATTCGCTAATACCTATCTTCATTGCAAAATCATAGGATTGTTCGCTGCGGCTTACTTCGATACCTTCTGGAGATGTTGTGACCCAATAATCCCCATGAACGTCTGTCATAAACGGATCGTTAATGGTCAGCTTAAATCGAGTATCGGTAAGGTTGGCGTGTTGCTGTCCATAAGATTCAAGCACCATTTTAATATTAAGCACGCGGTACATGGGGCCAACACCAGCTATGTAAGATTCGTGATAATCGGCGATAAAGCCATCCGTCATGTGGTGGTACCCATTTTCCGGATGATCTAAAAGAAAATAAAACGCTTCGTCAGTAGTATTCAACACGATTCGGTCAACTTGGTCACGTTGATCGTACAGAAACCGCGAGAGTGCTTTTAACTCGGCAGGTGATTCATAGACGAACTCATGGATAAGCAGCTGATCGTTTTGAAAGGAATATATGAGATAGCCCGTTAATCGACCAGAGTACGACCGGTATCCAATAATGGACCAAGCGTTGTAACTGCGATTTAGTTCACTTTCGAATTTTGGACGATAGAACAAACCATGATTGTGTGCAGCAAAACGATTATAACAATCCATTATGTTGGGCTTATCGCTATCTGTTAAGTGGACAAGGTAGGCTTTTGATCCATGACTTGGAAAAGCCTCTGGTTTGACGTGGTATTGTCTCACTTCAGTGCCTGTGCCAAACCCCATCTGTTTATAAAAGTGTGTATTGAAGGGGTGAAGCATTGCCCATGCAGCGTTTTGTTGACGGTAGTATTCAATAAAGAATTGGACAAGGTCACGAGCGACTTTCTCCTTCTTATGCAAAAGATCAACGGCCAGCAAACCGAGCCCACCGGTAGGCATGTATTGTCCATAAACATTCATGTCAAAGTCAAATAACCTCATCCCACCAAGTAGCTGATCATTTTCATACAATCCGTACAAGTGCTGATTGGGATGGACTTTGAGCGTCGGCCACTTCATCACGTTTAAATCTGGAAAAGCGAGCTGAGCGATTCGTTGATACTGCATGGTTGCCTGCTGACTTTGTATTTCCTTAACTACTCTCATCAATGACCCTCCCTGGATGATTTATTATAGCGTAAGTCGGGCATATTGTATAAGGGGCAAAATAGAATTTTAAAAGGTATTTACATGAGAAGGTATAAGGATTATCATAAAAAGAAAGCGGTTACAAAGGTTGGGTGATTGTTCAATGATCATGGAATCTCAATACCGACGTCAAGCCATGCAAGCACTTAAAGGTGCCGAATTTGCGAATGAAGGCAGGCAAAAGCCTAAGGTTAGGCGTAGACATAATCGTATTCATCACTTTTTCACTGTGTTTTTTTCAATAACAAGGATAAACGGTCAGTGATGTTTACATCAGAAGATATAAAAAGCCCCCCGCTCTTAACAAGGAGGGGGCTTAACATTGCCGTTTAGTGACCCGTCGACGAGAGGCCAATTTGATTCACAATCGATTGACTTTCTTCGTTAAGACCAATGATATGGACGGTTTTTCCGGCTTTTTGGTATTTAGCAATGACTTTGGCAATCGCCGTGACGGCTGAGTGATCCCAGACATGGGAATGGCTGAAGTCAATGGTGACCACTTCAGGATCTGCTTTAACTTCAAATAAATCAATAAAGTGACTCATTGTGCCAAAAAACAGCTGTCCAGATATCGTGTAGACTTTAACGTCGTCTTGGTAGCTGTTTGTTGCTTTGATCTTGGCCATTTTCCAACCGAAAATCAAGGCACTTACAATCACACCGGCAATGACACCTTTAGATAGATCGTGAGTGGAGACAACAACGGCGACGGTCAGAATCATAACCAATGCATCTGAGCGCGGCATTCTCCACAAGTCACGTAAGGACTGCCAGTCAAATGTGCCAATGGACACCATGAACATCACACCGACAAGCGCAGCCATCGGAATTTGTGTCACAACATCACCAAGGATCATAATCAGAAATAGTAAGAAGACACCGGCCACCAAAGCTGACAGTCGTCCGTTGCCGCCTGATTTAACATTAATGACGGATTGTCCAATCATGGCACAACCAGCCATACCGCCGAAAAATCCAGTCGCAACATTAGCGATGCCTTGTCCTTTTATTTCTCGATTTTTATCACTCTTGGTTTCGGTCATTTCATCAACGATGGTTGACGTGAGTAGGGTCTCAGTCATACCAATGATGGCCAAAGTAATTGAATAAGGTAAAACGGTCATGAAAGTGTGAAATGATACATCAATGTTAGGCAAATGAAAAGTTGGAAGGGACTGCGTTATGTTGCCCATATCACCGACGGTTTTTAATTCAAGGCCAAATGAAATGGTAATGATCGTCATAATGATGATGGCAATCAATGGCGCGGGAACGGCTGTTGTGAGTCGAGGTAACAAGTAAATAATTGCTAAGGTTCCTGCAACCATGGCGTACATCATCCAGGATTGTCCTTCAAAATGTGGCAGCTGGGCCATGAAAATCAGAATCGCTAAGGCATTGACAAATCCAATAATGACCGTTTGTGGTAGAAAAGTAATAAGACGGCCGAGTTTTAACGCACCCATAATCAATTGAATAATGCCGGTTAAAATGGTGGCTGCGAATAAATATTCAAGACCGTGATCGGCGACAAGTGTGACCATTAACAAAGCCATTGCTCCCGTGGCACCTGAAATCATACCCGGACGTCCGCCCGTGAAGGCAATGACAACGGCGATACAGAAAGATGCATAGAGTCCTACCATCGGGTCAACACCGGCGATGATCGAGAAGGCAATGGCCTCGGGAATCAGAGCAAGTGCCACGGTCATTCCAGCTAAGACATCCCCGCGAATATTGGAAAACCATTGTTGTTTAATTGTTGCTAGATTCAAAGACTGTACCTCCTTTTAAAATAGTTAATTATATATAAAGCAAAACTAAGCTTGATATTTTTTATTCAGACCAAAACATCATAACATGATAATGTCAAAACACCAAAAATGATGTAAGCGTATATCATCCCCTAATTGCTTCACTATTCTCTAATATGGTCGTGGTATCTATGCAATCTTTATAATGAGTCATGAAGGTCAAATGGATATATTCCTAAAAATGGATAAGAGCGCAATAAACGGTCTAAAGAGCGCAATTCCTTGTAGAAAGGCCGCAATTCCACGTAAAAATAGCGCAATTCTCATTCAACTCGCCGCAATAACTCTGTATGTAAAAATTTAAATTATGTATTTACGTTTGATCTATGAATCATTATTATATAGAAAAGCGGTGGAATGTTAGGTGAAAAAGTCCGCAAAAAAGAGGGCAATAATAATATAGGAGGGTTACTTATTTGATTGTCAAAAAAAGATCTGTTCCGCTTAAACTAGAAATGGATGAGGCATTGTTAAGAAGACTGGTCCATGGTCACGTAAAACGGCAGGACATTCAAACGGATGCAACCAAGAGAAGCGCTGGTTACCGCGGTGAAATGTCATTAGATTATTACCTCGACGGCCTACCCCAGACTGAATATCGGATTTTTAATGATCTTCGACTTCCTGCACGCCATGGCAGTGTCTTTCAAATCGACACATTAGTCCTCTCAAAGTTCTTTGCTCTCATTATTGAAGTCAAAAATATAGCTGGGACGCTGTTCTTCGATACATCTTTCCATCAGCTGATTAGATCATATCTAGACAAGGAAGAAGGCTTTATCGATCCACTCTCACAGGTTGAACGTCATAAGTTCGAATGGCACACATTTTTACATAATAATAACCTCACACCTTTGCCGATTGAAACGCTCGTCAGCATTAGTAACCCCAAAACCATCCTCAAAACAACACCTAACAATCAAGCTGTGTATGAAAAGGTCATTCATAATGAGCAACTGCTAAATAAAATCAATGAATTAAAAACGAAATATCACAATCCCGTTATGAGTTCTAATAGGCTAGATCAAATCAGTGAATGCTTATTGCAGGCACATCAACCGCCCGCATTTAATATCCTTGAGACTTATGGTATTGATAAAAAAGACATTAGACGTGGTGTCCAATGCCCTAATTGTGGAACCTTTGCAATGAAACGTATTGTTCGAAATTGGTATTGCCCCTTCTGTCAATCCTATTCGAAAGCAGCTCATGAACAAGCGATAAGAGACTATCTTCTTCTTATTCATCCATTTATCACCAACCAAGCGTGTTGTCAATTTCTCCATATTCCATCCCGACATGTTGCCAATAGAATTTTAAATTCAATGAATCTATGCTCTCAAGGATCAACCAAAGGTAGACATTATTATCTTCCTAAAAATGGATAAGAGCGCAATAAACGGTCTAAAGAGCGCAATTCCTTGTAGAAAGGCCGCAATTCCACGTAAAAATAGCGCAATTCTCATTCAACTCGCCGCAATTAACCCCTTATGGGCAGGACAGATCAAAAGTTCGACATATTTTTTAACAATCATATTGAAATCGCATACACCATATGCTAAAGTAATGATGAAAATTCAAAAATTCAAAATCCCGGAAAGCGCACATTCTGTAATGTCTATCTGTTTTCATCGACAGGTATCCCATGCGGAAGATGTTGGAACTTTCTGAGGAGTGATAAAGTGTACGAACAGAATACCGTTGATTTTGTCGGTGAAGCTAAATCACCGGAGAATAACCCAATTACGAAACAATACACGACGTTTTTCGCTGGGTTTGTCATAAACCGTGAGAATGGCGAAATTATAGATGTTGATTGTACAGCCATTCTCGACTCTACGAAACAATTTATTCAAGCCCTGTTTATTGGCAAAAGTTTTTGTGATCCAGATGGGGTCATTAAAGCCATCGAGGAAAGATACTTTGGCTCTTCACAAAAAGCTTTGATTGTCGCATTCAAGAATGCCCAGAAAAAATATGATGACACCCTGCAAAAGTAGGGAAGCTGCTTTATCTATTTGATGCGTAGGTAAAACCCAGCTGATAGGAATCAATCTTTTCCTATTGGCTGGGTTTTTATCATATATATCATTAAAAAGGGAGGTATCGATATGATACAAGATGGTTTTTTATACCTTGGCGTTATGATTGGATTAGCTGGACTTATCGCCTATATCGAAAAAAGTTCAGCAAGCCGGTTTTTCAATGTTGTTCCTGGTATTATCCTTATTTATTTGGTTGGCGCCTTTCTGAAAACAACCGGAATTCTCGGTTCTTCAGATGCCATTGACTCAGCCTATAGCAATGTTCGCGGCGCATTACTGCCAACCCTCATTTTATTAATGTTATTGAACTGTGATCTGAGGAAATTGATCAAGTTAGGCCCGAAAATGCTGCTGGGGTATTTTACAGCTGTTGTCAGTATTATCTTAGGATTTGTCATCACTTTTCTTATCTTTAAAGGGCTATACGTATCTGATACGTGGCAGGCGCTTGGGGCGCTAGCGGGAAGCTGGACAGGTGGCTCAGCCAATATGGTCATCATTCAAGGTATTCTCGATGTTCCGGAAAATATTTTTGGTTATGCCCTTATTATGGATACCATCAATTATTCGACATGGGTAATGGCTATGTTTTGGCTGGTTCCTTTTGCAGCGATTTTTAATCGCTGGGCGAAGGCGAATACATCGCACTTAGATGAAGTGAGTTCTGAACTCATCGCTGAACACGAAGAAAAGCAGGACCAATCGGTGTCCTTTGTTCATATCATTGGTTTGTTTGCGATCGGTCTGTTCACGGCTGCAGTTGCGACAAAAGTAGGCAGTCTGTTACCGGAGTTTGGAACGATTGTGAGTACGACGACGTGGACCATTTTTATTGTATCTATTATTGGTATTTTACTAGCGATGACAAAGGTTTCGAAGATCCCAGGTTCGATGGATGTGGCCAATGTTTTGCTTTATGTCGTCATAGCGCTGATCGCCTCGCGTGCCGATTTCTCTGATCTGTTACAGGCACCGATCTATATTGTTTCTGGTTTCATGATCCTTCTTGTGCACGCTGTGATCATGGCGTTGGTGGCTAAGTTGTTCAAACTCGACTTGTTCACACTAGGTGTCTCAAGCTTAGCCAATATCGGTGGTATGGCGTCAGCGCCGCTTTTAGCAGGGGCGTACAATCGGGCTCTCATTCCCATCGGTGTATTAATGGCACTTGCGGGATCATTTATGGGAACTTACTTCGGATTAATAACGGCCAAGATTTTATCAGTATTATAAGGAGATATGAGCAGTGAAAATTGTCGATTTAGAATGCCGTCAGACGTCTGTAGCATTAAATCAACCTTTTAAAACCGCACTAAGAACAGCAACCGCTATAGAAACAGTTGAAGTCGTCCTTCATTTGGATACAGGACACATTGGTTTGGGATCGGCTGTATCAACCTGGAAGATCACTGGAGAATCTTTAAGCAGTATTCAAGCTGCTATCACCGGACCGATCTATGAGACTATTAAAAACCGGAGCATTCTGGACTTGGAACGTTTACTGGTGGATGTTGATCGCAGTTGTGTCGCTAACTCAAGTGCTAAAGCTGCCGTGGACATCGCGCTCCATGATCTATATTGCCATGTGTTTGATTTGCCGCTCTATGCCTTGCTTGGGGGTCGTATGCAAGGGTTAGAAACCGATATGACAATATCCATTGATGAACCTGAAGTGATGAAGGCGGACGCTGCCAAATGCTTGCAACAAGGGTATGACGTGCTGAAAATAAAAGTGGGTAACCATGAGCAAGAGGATATTGCACGGATACAATCGGTTAAGGCAGCTGTTGGTGATCATGTGCGCTTGCGGTTAGACGCTAATCAGGGGTGGACCAGTAAACAGGCTGTGAAAATGATTCAGTACTTTGAAGATCATAATATCGCGATTGAATGGGTCGAACAGCCTGTCGCTATGCATGACTTTGCAGGATTAAAATTTGTTCGCGACCGCGTCGCAACCCCGATTATGGCTGATGAAAGTGTCTTTTCATCCCATGACGCTTTCCATCTTCTAAAGGAAGAGGCTGTTGATCTACTAAATATTAAACTAATGAAATCCGGTGGCATTCGCCGAGCTTGTCAAATTGCCGATGTCGCAGAAGCAGCGGGTGTGGCATGTATGATGGGCAGTATGATGGAATCCCAATTGTCGGTGACAGCTGCCGCTCATGTGGCCACTGCTCATCGGAATATCACCCATTATGACCTCGATGCGCCATTATGGCTTAATCATGAATCAATGCGTGGGGGGATGCAATTCGACGGAAAAGTGATCACGTTACCGGATGGTGCAGGACTTGGCATTGAAAAATAACTTTTTGGAGGTATTATTATATGACAAAACGTTACTCTAAGTTCATTTATGCTTTAGTTGTTGTGCTCATTGCGAGTGTGTTAAATCCTTTATATGGTCATGCCGATGCCGCTACACAACATCAAGTGCAAAAAACATCGTATATTGATGTATCTGTTGCTACGCTATGGTCTGAACCAGGATTGAATCGGCCCGTTGATGCACCAACGATTTCTAATCCCGTCGATATGTGGGAGTGGACGACAAGCATGACCTTAGATCAGAAGTTAAATTTAGTTGGCAACCTACAAACCCAGGGACTTTATGGGCAGGAAGTGACCATTCTTGAGGAACAGGGTCAATGGGCTAAAGTCGCTGTCCATGGTCAGCCGACACCCAAGAATCAGTTAGGCTATCCTGCTTGGATGCCGAAACGCCAGCTTGCCAATCATGCGATGTATGACCACATGAAAAACAGCAGAGCCTTTGCTCAAGTAACCGACCCGACGGCATGGCTTTATGATGATAAGCAACAGAAGCGAAAATTTAAAGAAATCAGTTTTAATACGCGTCTTCCCGTAATTACTAAAGTAGGGGATACAGCCCTAGTCGCGACACCGAGTAACGGGATGAAATGGATCGCTGCATCTGACGTTACGATCTATGACTCTGAAAAAGATATTCCTAAGCCTACGGGTGAAGATCTTGTCGAAACGGCGAAGCAATTCCTAGGCTTACCGTACCTATGGGCAGGTGTGTCTGGATTTGGTTTTGACTGCTCAGGTTTCACCTATACCATTCATCGGGCACATGGCGTCACTATTCCGCGTGATTCAAGCGTTCAGGCAGAAAACGGAAAGCCAGTGGCTAAGGAAGACTTGAAAAAAGGCGACCTCCTATTTTTTGCCTATAATGAAGGAAAAGGCAGCGTACATCACGTAGGTATGTATATCGGTAATGGCCAAATGATCCATTCCCCGAACTCTAGCAGCACTGTTGAAATCATTGATGTCTTTGACTCAGCCTATGCCAAGGAGTTTGCTGGAGCTAGAAGATATATAGATTAATGAGTCATATTATTTCCCGGAAATCAAAATGGATTGGGGCTCTCAAGGTAACTTGAGGGCCTGTTTTTGTTTTTTCATATTTAGGAATATCGGCGTGATTTCAGCAAAAGCACCGCAATTCCATGGCATACTCATACCTAATAAAATAGCGAGCAATTCTTACCGAGTCAAAACCTTTGACCAAAACCCAAGCAAGGTGGTAGGCTTAGTGTAATTTTAAACTGTGGGAACATTTTGTTTAATTGACAACAAGGAGTTGAGCTTGATGAGATATGGTTTTTGGCTGCCTATTTTTGGCGGCTGGTTACGGAACGTAAATGATGAGCAGATGCCGCCAACGTTTGATTATGCCAAAGAAGTGGTCCAATCAGCGGAACAATGGGGCTATGATACAACATTAATTGCGGAACTGTATTTAAATGATATCAAAGGCACCGAAGCCGATACGCTTGAAGCATGGACAACAGCGGCGGGGCTAGCGTCGGTAACGGATTCGATGGAAATCATGGCGGCGGTCCGTCCTGTTTTTCATAATCCAGCGGTGACAGCTAAGATGGCTGCTAATATTGATCATATCAGCGGCGGACGGTTTACGCTGAATATTGTTTCCGGTTGGTGGGCGGAAGAGGCCCGCCAGTATGGCGGCGCTTTTACAGAACATGACGAACGTTATGAGCGGACGAAAGAATTTTTAGATGTGATGAGAGGCCTTTGGACAGAAGATCAGTTCAGTTATAAAGGCAAATTCTATGACATTGAAAACACACGCTTAGAGCCAAAGCCTGTTCAGCAACCGAATCCGAAGCTGTATGCGGGTGGTGAAAGTGAACAAGGGAAAAACATCATCACCTCCCAATGTGATGCTTATGTGATGCATGGGGGTACTGTGGATGAAATTCACGACAAGGTAACGGATATGAAACAACGTCGCCAAGAAGCGGGCAAGGATCCTTTCCAATCGTTTGGACTCGCTGCGTTCGTGATTTGCCGGGATTCTGAGGAAGAAGCGTTGGCTGAACTCGAGCGGATTACTCAAGACAACGAATCGGCTGCCGGTTTCGAAAGCATGGCGGATTTCACGAATAAGTCACAGTTGGAGCAAGAGGTCAAACGGTTTGATTATTCTGTCTCCAATCGTGGACTAAGACCACGGTTGATTGGCACACCAGAGCAAATCGCTGATAAAATCTTAGAATTTGAAGATGCCGGCGTTAATCTATTATTGCTACAATGCTCACCGCAGCTCGAAGAAATGGAACGCTTTTCAAAACAAGTTATGCCGCTTGTTGAACAAAGACGTCAGGCCGTTCAATGAAAATGAGGAAGGAGTGATGCACGATGGCGAAGGTATACATTATTCATGAGAATTCAGATTGGACTGAACATCTAACGCAACGACTGGATGAATTAAACGTCCCATACGAAGAATGGTTCCTCGATGAAGGAACCTTGGATTTAACAGAAGAACCGCCTGAGGGTGTGTTCTATAATCGTATGAGTGCTTCTTCCCATACCCGCGATCACCGGTTTGCACCTGAATATACGCAAGCTGTCCTCCATTGGTTAGAAAGCCATGGGAGGAAAGTATTCAATGGCCGGCGGGCACTGGAACTTGAAGTGAGTAAAGTGGCGCAATATCAGGCGCTCGGTGTGCATGGTGTACGAACACCGAAAACCGTTGCAGCGGTTGGTGGGAAGGAGCAGGTTATTCAAGCAGCAAAGGCATTTGGTACAACACCGTTTATCACAAAACACAATCGAGCGGGAAAAGGATTGGGCGTGCAGTTGTTTAATTCCATTGCAGCTTTAGAGCAATACGTTGAGTCCCCTGAATTTGAGGTGCCCATTGACGGCATAACACTCATTCAGGAATACATTGATTCACCTGAATCCTCTATTACCCGTTGTGAGTTTGTCGGCGGCCAATTTTTATATGCGGTGAGAGTGGACACTTCAGAAGGCTTTGAACTATGCCCCGCTGATGCATGTACCATTGACGACTTAAATTGCCCGATCGATGGCGAAAGTTCAGGCGAACAGTTCTTAATTATTGAGAACTTTAATGAATCCATCATTCAGCAATATCAAGCATTTTTGCAGGAGAATCAGATCGCCTTTGCCGGTATTGAATTTATTCGTGACAAAGATGGGCAAATTTACACTTACGACGTGAATACAAATACGAACTATAACTCAGATGCTGAAGCTAAAGTTAACAAATACGGTATGTTGGAGATTGCGAAATATTTGCGCGAGCAATTAGAATACGCCACAGGAACAAAAGTCTAAGCATCCGTTAGGCTAAGTCAGTTCATTAACCGATCCAAAAAAGGTAAGGGCTTATTAATCATGTTAATAGGTCCTTACCTTTTTATTTCTGTATATTTTCTTTGGAAATCAAAACAATAATCATAGCAAAAGAATTTGAACGGAGGTTACATCATGGGATTTGCCGTTTTTTGCTTGGCTTCATGGCTCATTATTGTCATATTTGCCCTTATACCAAAAAAATTCTCTATTGTAGAGAATACATTTGTGTTTTTAATCTTACTGATCTTAACGATTAATGTATCATGGATCGTTTTTGAGGAAATGTCCCTGATTAAAGAAACGCAAGAGGGGATGAAGCACGTTTCCTTTTTACTGAACCGGAGTGTCATCATTCCAATGACATTAATTACGCAATTAAATCTCGTTTATCGAACCAAGACCTTTACAGGATCCCTATTAACGATGATGGCTTCCTTGGTATTTTTACTTATAATGAGAGGCTTTTCCCTCTATTTTAATATCATTACCTATGTTAAGTGGAACTTTGGCTATGATGTGATCTATTTAATCGTCATGTATGTCATCACGTTTTTCGCACTTTACTTATTTAGAAAATTGACGCATGGTGAGGTGGATGTTTCATGATGTTATGGGAACATTTTGACAAAAATGAAATATATTTATCGATCGCCTTTGTCATCGTATATGCTATTTTTTTCCTTTTGCCAAAGCGATTCCCTCGGGATGTGACCATGATGTATTTAGTATGGGGATTTGCTATTGCAACTTTATTTGATTTTACCATCGGAGGAGGGCTCATTAATTTCTACCAGGTCAATGATTCAGGGGATTATGAATTGTTTGATGTGGTGACTTACTTTATGTTCGCGCCGATCAGTTACTTTTTTATTTACATCTATGATGCATTAGGCATTAATAAAAAAACCGTCATTGGGTTCATTATCGTATGGACGATCATTGGCTTAGGGGCCGAGTGGGTATCCTCTGTGATGGGTGTCACTCATCACCAACGAGGTTATCAAATCCCTTATTCCGTCCCAGTTTTTCTCGTTGTCCAAACAATAACTTTGCTTTACTATGAACTGATTATGAAATTTAAGCGGCAAGGTTAAAAAGGATATAGGCACACTGATCTGACCTATATCCTCTGATTTTTTGTATATTCAGGGTGGCTTTCAAAAGCAATGAGTATTATTTCCTTGTTGTCGAGATCGACGGTATCATTCTCGCGTACGTATGCTTACCATCCAATTTTCTTAAGGGGTACAAAAGTTGGAATTAATGAATTGTCAAAGACTTCTTTGATGTGCTCAGCCACATCTTCTTGTTGGTAGATGTCAGCGAGTTTTTGTAATGTTGGATCATCCACGTCCTTGCTTTGGACCGCCAGGATATTGATATAAGGTGTTGCTGTGTCGTCTTCAAGGAACATTGCATCTTTCACAGGTGTGAATCCAGCTTCAACGGCAACGCCATTATTAACTACAGATGCGGCAACATCTGGTATGGACCTCGGTGTTTGTGCAGCAGCAACAGGTTTGAATTTGAGATCCCTTGGATTGCTTTTAATAGCTTTCAAGGTACCGACACCATCAAAATCTTTTGGCAGTTCAATTAAACCAGCTGATTGTAAAAGTAAGAGCGCCCGCCCCATGTTAGTGGCTTCTTTAGGCAGGGCAATTTGGGCGCCATCAGGAATGTTCTTAGGTGACTTGAATTTATCTGAATATAGGCCCATAGGTGCAATAATTGTTGTTGCGATCGGTTTTAAATCAAGATCACGTTCTTTAATAAACGAATCGAAATAGGAAACCGTCTGGAATGCATTCATATCAATATCGCCGGCCGCTAACGCCAGATTCGGGCGAACATAGTCGGAAAATTTTTTGAGTTGAACGTTAATCCCTTTGTTAGCCGCCTTTTTCTTAACATAATTCCAAATCGGCACGCCTGAAGGGTTGACGCCAACCTTTACTGTTTTGTCTTCGGTGTTGCCGCTCTCTGAACTTGATGCGCTGTTACCACAACCACTTAAGACACCGATGCTGAGTAAAGACAATGTGATGATAGCGATGTATTTTTTCATGAGTCAATCTCCCTTTTAATTGAGTTTATCGCCTTCTGATTGCGCGGGATAAATGATTACCTGTTGTTTGCACCAATTGAACGATAACAATTAATAATATAACCGTGACAATCATGACGTCTGTTTTGAACATTTGATAACCGTAAGTAATAGCCAAGTCACCAAGACCGCCGCCGCCAACGAAGCCGGCCATCGCAGTCGCACCGATGAGACCAATGGTTGCAATGGTAATATTAAGAACGAGTGAACTGAGGGCCTCTGGTAAAAGGACGCGGAAAATAATTTGCCTAGGTTTTGCCCCCATGGATTCAGCAGCTTCAATCACACCAGGATCGACTTCCAAAAGACTTGTTTCCACGAGCCGGCCGATGTATGGAGCGGCAAAGATAACGAGCGGCACAATCGTCGCAGTAGTACCAATCGATGTATGTACAAGCAACCGGGTAAATGGAATGATGGCAACGAGTAAAATAATAAACGGGACCGAACGGATAATATTGATGATTGGATTTAAAATATTGAAAATGATTTTGTTCTCTAATAGGTGACCCGGTCTTGTAACGACCACAGCAATGCCTAAGGGTAACCCGATGCAGGTTGCAAATATGAGAGATATCCCCACCATTAGAAAGGTTTCATAGGTTGCATTGGCAACGGTCAGCCAAAAGCTGCTCCATTCAATTTGCATGAGCTAAGACCTCCTGAACTTGGACGTTTTGATTGATATAATGTTTGGCCCTGTTAATTTCACTCGCCTCACCTTGAAGTTCAATCATTAAATGGCCAAACGGTGTCTCCTGGAGTTCGGTAATCTGCCCGTATAAGACATTGACGTTGACATTAAATTGTTTTGCGACATCGGACAGAATCGGCTGACTTGTTGAATCACCAATGAATGTAACGCGATAAATATGTTCTGCACCGTTTTCCAGCGATTTTATGATGGATGCCGGTATGTCATCCTGCATAACCGAACTGACAAAATTTTGGGCGGTTGTGGTTTCAGGGGCGGAAAACACATCAAAAATGCTTCCTTCCTCAATGATTTGTCCGTTTTCCATCACAGCTACCCGGTTGCAAATATCACGAATCACCTGCATCTCATGTGTAATCATGAGAATGGTTATTTTGTATTCACGGTTAATCTTTTTTAACAACTTTAAAATAGATGCCGTGGTATCCGGGTCTAAAGCTGATGTTGCTTCATCGCATAGGAGGACATCAGGTGAAGTGGCTAACGCCCGCGCAATACCGACACGTTGTTTTTGTCCGCCGGAGAGCTGGTCTGGGTATTGATCAGCCTGTTGACTGAGTCCGACAAATTTTAGTAATTCCTCAACCCGTCTTTTAATAGCTGATGAATTTTCACCGAGAAGTTTCAAAGGAAAAGCGATATTGTCATAGATTTTTTTGGATTCTAAAAGATTAAAATGTTGGAAAATCATCCCGATTTTCTTCCGTTCTTCACGGAGTTTAGGTTTGGCTAGTCTCGTTAAATCAGTATTGTTAATGATGACCTGACCGTGGTCAGGATATTCAAGCAAATTCACACACCTTAACAGTGTGCTTTTACCTGCCCCGCTAAAGCCGATGACACCATATATATCACCTTTCTCAACAGTTAAGTTCACGTTGTCGATGGCTTTAATTTGTGATTCACCCGAATCGTAGACTTTCGTGAGTCCTTTCAGTTCAATCATTGCTGCCTCACTCCCTTGTAAACGTAAATAAGCATAATAAAAACCCCTCTTCAGTAAGAAGAGGGGTTCAAATCATTATTGCATATGAAACAACCACGCTCTTCTTATCTTACAAGCCTAAAGACTTGTCGGAATTGGCACGGTGCTTCATGTTTTGAAGCCCGCTGCCGAGGTTTCAAAGGGCCGTTCCCTCCACCTCTCTGGATAAGAAGTTATCCGTATAGGGTTTTTAATTTAAAAATAATGATACGAGATCATGACACAACTGTCAATCATAATTTTTGTATCCTAGGCACTCACCTATTACAAAGGCTGCGCATACCTTAGAGTATTGAGTCAATGATTGATCTTAAATGGGAGGCGTCAGTACATGTCAGGTCAGGTCTTAAATTACTATGCAGGCGGGAATACCGCCCGAGGCTTTCATGATCTTTTTGCTACGAATCTAGAACATCTTGAACGTGTATTTATTCTAAAAGGCGGTCCAGGAACAGGTAAATCTTCGTTAATGAAAACCATTGGTGAAACATGGCTCGAAAAAGGATTTGATATTGAATATTTACATTGCGCATCCGATAATGGTTCCATTGATGGTGTGATTATTCCGACATTAACAGTGGGTATTGTTGATGGAACGGCACCGCATGTGATTGAGCCAAAAGCTCCTGGAGCTATCGAGGAGTATGTCAATCTAGGTGTAGCATGGGATTCGGAAGCATTAGCCAAAGAAAAAGATCAGATTTTAAGCATTCAGAAAAATAATCGTGCGGCATATGACGCCGCATATGCTTGCTTTCAAGAAGCGTTAACAATTCACGATGAGTGGGAGGCGTATTACATTGACCATCTTGATCGTGAGCAAGCCAACCAACTGACAGATGAATTGATCAATAGACTTTATGGGGACCAAGTATTGAATAAGACGGCGGATGTCCGGCATCGCTTTTTGGGAGCTGCGACGCCACAAGGTGCCGTTGATTTCATACCGAATTTAACATCAGACGTCGCTAAACGTTATTTTATTAAAGGTCGTCCGGGATCGGGTAAATCAACCATGTTGAAGACGCTGGCAAAGATGGCTGAAGACCGTGGTTTTGATGTTGAGGTTTATCATTGTGGTTTTGATCCGTATAGTCTAGATATGATTATTGTTAGAGAATTAGATTTTGCGATTTTTGATAGCACGGCGCCGCATGAACATTATCCAGAACGTGACAGTGACGAAGTGATTGATATGTATGAGCGGGTCATCGAACCAGGTGTTGATGAAAAATATGCCGTTGGATTAAAAGATGTATCGGAACGATATTCGGAAAGAATGAAAGAAGCAACAGCCCATTTGGCGAATGCCAAGGCATGGCATGATCAACTTGAAACCATCTACGTTAACGCCATGGATTTCACTAAAATTGATGATATCACGGAGCAAATCAAATCGGAAATTGTGTGTCGTGAAGATCGTTCTGTGGCAAAATAACATCATAATAAATGTAAAACAGCGCAATTCCGTTTAAAAACAGCGCAATTATGTGCAGGAAAGCGCAATTCTCTTTAAAGAAGCCGCAAATCACTTTACAATTGCCACAATTAATCATAAAATCAACCGAATACGAGGGTGCCCAAGTATTTTATTTCTAGGGTACCCTCGTATATTATTTGAAACATTATGCAAGGACCCTTTCTCGTACATAATATGGGAAGATGGTCGTTTATAAATGAGGGATTCAACATGCTGTTCAGAGAGAGTATCAATGTTTTTCAGAAGATCGGACTGACGTTTCAAGTGGCCAAAACAGCTCTGGCGGCTGGTTTGTCTTGGTTTTTTGCTAATAATGTTGTTGATAGTGCCTTTCCAATATTTGCGCCGTTGGCAGCGATTTTGATCATCCAAGTGGCTGTGTTTGATACGTTAGAAAGGGCTTTTTATCGAGTCATGGGGGCGGTTGGCGGCGTCTGTATCGGCATTATCATTGGACAGTGGTTGCCGCTTAATGCTTTATCAATCACATTGGTTGTGTTAATCAGTTTCGGCATTTCGACGGCTTTAAAATTTCCCCCTTATTTATTGGTACAAATTAGCGTTAGTGCTTTACTCGTGTTATTTTTCGGTCAACAGGAGGCCTATGCGCTTGCAAGAATTTTTGAAACTTTAATTGGTTCGGTCACAGGCGTCTTAATCAATATTTTGATTCGCCCGCCGAACCCTATACCAGCGTTTGAACGCAGAATGCCTGAACTTTGTCATAAAACCGCAACGGTCTTACGTGGCGTGGAAATGTCCAATCAATCCAACCATGATGTGATGTACAGCTTATTGGAAGCGAGACGCTTGGTGGCTGAAGCCGAGGATATTTTTCAAGAATTAGAATCAGCCAGAAAAAACCTTCGCTATAGCCCGCTGCAGAAGAAAGCTCGAAGTCAAATTAGTGAGCTTATCCATCATATGAAAGTGATTGAACGAATGATCATTCAAGTGAGGGGAATTGTTAGAAGTTTAATGGATATTAATACGAAAACGGATCATGTCTACAATCTTAGCAAGACTATTAGATCCGTCTCAGGATGTCTGAACTTATTTGGAAGTTTTGTCAGTTATTCAAATAAAGTTTCTGTTGAATTGTTACGGGATGCTTTAAATAAAGCGCAGCAAGAATTAGAATCGAATTACCATATCATTCATGAACAAGAGAAAGATACGACAGTGATCATGAATTTAGGCAGTGTATTTACAGACTTTAGTCGAATTTTGTTGGAAATTAAGACAGCGTTGGGAGATATCGAGAACAGAAATCAAGGAAATCAGTGAAGGATGCTTGATTACATAAATAATTTGAGTCAGACTGTATAATTCTTAAGAAAACATGGTATCTTGTTAGATAGGAGCATCGGCTTGATTTGAATAAACTTTCCTTCATCCATTGCTTTTGATATGATCTTATGATAAGCTTATAAAGTTAAAAAGTACGGACATCGAAAAACCTTTATCGGCCTCTGATGAATTGCCCTAATGGACGAAAGAAGTGTTTGACGGTATTCAACTTTTTATCCAATTTAATTAGGGAGGCCGACTCAAATGGAAGGTACAGTTAAATGGTTTAATTCCGAAAAAGGGTACGGATTTATTGAGAGAGAAGGCGGCGACGATGTTTTCGTTCACTTCTCAGCGATCGAAGGTGAAGGATTCAAAACGCTTGAAGATGGTGAATCAATTAAATTCGATGTTGAAGAAGGCAGACGCGGACCGCAAGCTGTCAATGTCGTTCGCTTATAATACATGTGATCCACATTGAATCTCAGAAAGGGCGTATTCCGTGTATGGAATCACGCCCTTTTTTCACTAGACATGACCGGTGTATGGATAGACCGGCAAGAGCTTGAATAAAAAGTTATATAAAAAGTAAAGGAGTTAATGGTTTTTGGTATTATTTTCACAGTTAAATCTTCACGAACCACTTCTCAAAGCTGTTAGCCAAATGGGCTATGAAGAAATGACATCCATTCAGGAAGAAGCGATTCCTCCGGGATTGGAACGTCAGGATATCATCGGTCAGGCACAGACGGGTACAGGAAAAACGGCTGCATTTGGGATTCCACTCATTCAAAATCTGCAAACAGAAAGTAGAAACGCACAAGGTGTTGTGCTCGCTCCTACCCGTGAATTAGCGATACAAGTCGCCGATGAATTGAATAAGATCGGCAGAGTTAAAGGTATTAGAACTTTGGCTGTATACGGCGGCCAAGATATTGATCGCCAAATTAAAGCTTTAAAGCGCCGGCCACAGATTATTGTCGGGACCCCGGGACGTTTTATGGATCATATGCGTCGTAAAACGATTCGCCTTGATGATGTGTCGACAGTTGTTCTTGATGAAGCTGACGAAATGCTTAGCATGGGCTTTATTGAGGATATTGAGACAATCCTTGGAGCAATCCCGACCCAACACCACACAATGTTGTTCTCCGCGACTATGCCGAAGCAACTGCAAAACATCGCTGAGAAGTTTATGCATCAACCCAAGGTCATTGCGGTTAAAGCTCAAGAATTGACGGTCACCAATATTGAACAGCATTACTATGTAATTAAGGAAAGAGAAAAGTTTGATACTCTGACGCGGTTGTTTGATATTTACACCCCAGAACTAGCCATTATTTTTGGCCGGACGAAACGCCGGGTGGATGAATTGACGGAGGCGCTGACAAAGCGCGGCTTTAACGTTGAGGGGATTCACGGTGATTTGCGGCAAAAACAACGTGACCGCGTTCTAACGCAGTTCCGGCGAGGAACCATTGATATCCTTGTCGCTACGGACGTTGCGGCTAGAGGACTTGATATTAGTGGCGTAACCCACGTCATCAACTTTGATATCCCGCAGGATCCTGAAAGCTATGTGCACCGCATCGGCCGGACCGGTCGGGCAGGTAAGAGTGGTTGGGCCTTTACATTTGTGACCCCGCCGGAGATGGATCATTTGCGCAAAATTGAGGGCATGACGAAAAAGCAATTAAGCAAACAGCCGAAACCGTCGGAGGCTGAAGCCCTTCAAGGCCGTCAACAGCATGCGATCCAACAATTGTTGGATGTTGTGAACGACGGTTCTCAATCAAAGCATCAAGGGAAAGCTGAAGAGCTTCTTAAAGAGCATACAGCCGTTGATTTGGTATCAGCAGCTCTTAAAGCTCTAACCAAAGAACCGAGCCAGACGCCGGTCGAAATTACAGATATTCCGCCTGTTAGCGTAAAACGAGACAGAGGTGGAGGCGGTTCCCGCCAACGCAACAATCGTAACAAAGGCGGCGGTCGGCCTCATAATAAAGGCAGAGGCTACCAAAAAGGCCGGAACAATAATTATAAATCCTCTAACCGTCGCGGCGGTCAACACAAAAACCGCCGTCAACAACGGAATGACTAGTCATACAAATGAAGTAAC
Organism: Tuberibacillus sp. Marseille-P3662; assembly: GCF_900178005.1. NCBI lineage: Bacteria > Bacillati > Bacillota > Bacilli > Caryophanales > Sporolactobacillaceae > Tuberibacillus > Tuberibacillus sp. Marseille-P3662. The sequence continues at coordinate 185,097 of NZ_FXBS01000005.1, forward strand.
GAAAACCCGTATCGAATAATGATACGGGTTTTTTGTATGGAGAGATATTTTATTTTAAAAATATGAGTTAACTCACCCCCTTTTTGTTGTCTGTCTTCTATATATAGGGTGAAGGGAGGTGACAGACATGGCGACTTCAACAAAAGTGGATTCCCGCATGCAGTTAAGCTTTGATGCCGGAGTGGATGAAAAAGGCAGTCCGGTAACTAAGCACAAAAGCTTCAATAACGTCAAAATTTCAGCAACACCTGATCAACTGTACACGATTGCAACAGCACTTGAACCGCTTCAGACATTGCCGCTCATTAACGTTGAGCGCGATGACACGTTAACGATTGCTGGTTAGTACGAAAGATGAATGACAGGAAAGGAAGGGAGGGATTTAAATGGCTAAGCAACTCGATTTGCAATTCTATAATGAAGAAGAGCACACCGTTACCTATAGTCTTGACAACCCTGTTGAACCGGCTGATGCTGCTGCTATTTCAGCGGCGATGGATAGCATCATTGAGCAAGATGCGTTCTCATCCTCTGGCGGTAATCTTGTATCCAAAAAGGGTGCTCGCATCGTTGAACGAAATGTTACAGATATTGAATTGGGTTAAAAGGTTAAAAGGTTAAAAGGAAAGGGAGGGCTAGGCTCTCTCTTTTTTCTATCTTCAAGATAAGGAGGAGTGAAGATCGTGGAACAATGGTTGTCTCTCATTAGTGATGTTGGTTTTCCGGCTGTTGTGACACTGTATCTGTTGCATCGCATTGAACGAAAGCTGGATACGTTGAATCAATCTATTGTGATGCTTCCGGAACGGATGAAAGAGCAGCCGCTGGCCGTATCGGATGAAACATCGATCGCAAATCTAAGGAAGGGGTGATGATGATGACAATCATCATTGATGCTGGACATGGTGGAAAAGATCCAGGCACTCATGGTTTCGGAGCAAAAGAGAAGGACTGGACGTTAGATGTTTCGCTTTATCAATACCACCGTTTTAAGGAACTTGGCGTTTCCGTATCACTTACGCGAGATCATGATATCACATTAGATTCATCGGAACGCTCTAATATTGTCAAAAACAGTGGCGCTGATTTCTGTATCAGTAACCACTTCAACGCTGGTGGTGGTAGCGGCTGTGAAACGATCCATTCGATATTTACGAATGCCAAACTTGCCGAAAAGCTGGGTCACGGCATTGCGGATGTTGGTGGTATGTCATACCGCAGGACTTATAGTCGAAGAGATCAGAACGGTCTCGATTACTACTACATGCACCGGCTAACTGGAAGAGTTCGAACGATCATTGTTGAATACGGCTTTATCGATAATGAACATGATTATAACCTGTTAAATACATCAAAAGAACGGCAAATCTTTGCGGAAGCTGTAGTCCGTGCAATGTGCAATTGGATCGGAGCCGACTACCGAAAGCCCGAGCATGTAAAACAGTCCGTAGATATGAGCGGCACGTTTTATAGAGTGCAAGTGGGTGCCTTTAAGAAACGACAGAATGCGGATGAACTCAAAGATGAGTTACAGCATAAAGGTTACCAGGCGATTGTGAAGGGTTAAGGGAATATAAGGAGACGGGTGGAGGCATCTCTTGGTTGAGATGTCTTTTTTTACTTTAACTGATTTAATTCCTTTTCTATCTCAACATCCAGTTGACTTAAAAGGTTATTGTACTAATTTCATATTTTAAATCAGTCATCCCTTTTGACTTCATAGTATACCCTGAGCTGCATCAGCAGGATGATGCAGCTTACATCATTATTGATTTTTAAATGCATCCCGGACGCATTGTCTGATATCACGAAAATCTTGACTTGGTTTGTGCGTGCCATGGGTGCGCCAGTTTTTGATAAGCGTATCAATCGCTGCTGGTTGATTTAGTTGTTCATGCAAACGATCTTGATTTGGGTTAGCTTTCGATTTTCGATGGTCTGTTGATACCATCTGAAGGTCATTCATATGTTCCAGCCAGTACAAGACCGCGGCGACGATGTGTTTGCATACTCTGGCATCGTCAGGGCAATCACAGCCGAACATGACGTTGTTGACGACATAATCTGGGGTTGTCGTTAGCCGCAGCATGACTTGATAGGTGTAGGCGCGGCTGCCTTGAACAGCAGCCATGGCCTCCCGCCCATAATCATTAAGATGAAAGGATTCAACACTACCGCTTTTGTATAAGCGTCTTCCGCGGGTTAAACGGCTATCATCAGCTAAATCCAAACAATCATTTTCAAGACGTTCTTTGACCCCTCTAAGTCTTATCGATCCACGATTCATTAAAGATCAACCTTTTCTCGTAATTGAACCAGTTCGTAAATTTCCTGGTCGTTCATTTCTGTTAACCACTGATCCCCTTGACCAAGGATATTTTCTGTTAATGCCTTTTTGCTATCAATAAGCTCGTCAATTCGCTTCTCTAGTGTGCCTTCACAGATTAATTTATAGACTTCGACATTTTTGTATTGGCCGATCCGGTACGAGCGGTCGGTTGCTTGTTCTTCAACCGCCGGATTCCACCAACGATCAAAGTGGATGACGTGATTCGCTTCGGTTAAATTTAAACCTAGTCCACCAGCCCTTAATGATAAAATCAGGACTTTTTTCTGTGTACTTGGGTCTTGAAAATGATCAACGACGGTCTGACGTTTTTTTGCATTAAGCTGTCCATGGAAAAACGCGACCTGAGCATCCGGATATTGATGTTCGATTGTGCTTTGAATCATATGGCCCATGCGAACGTACTGCGTGAACACAAGGACATTTTCATCTTCGGCCATTAAAGGATCTAGAATGTTAAAAAAGGCGGACAACTTGCCGGATGATATGAGATCAGGTTGGGCGTCTGTCTGTACCAAGGCTGGGTGATTGCAAATTTGTTTCAGCCGATTTAAGGAAGTTAATATTAGACCGCGCCGTTTCATGCCTGCTGTTTCTTCAATTTGTTCCATAAGATTTTCAACGGTTTTTTGATAAAGGGACGCTTGCTGTGGTGCGAGATGACACGTCATTTTGTGTTCACCTTTATCAGGCAAGTCTTTGATAATCCGCCGATCTGTTTTCTTCCGCCGTAAAATAAATGGATGAATTAATTTCTGCAACACGGTTGTTTTCACATCATTTTGATGTTTTTCGATTGGCGTAATAAATTGCTCACGAAAATCGGTTAGCGAGCCAAAATAACCAGGATTGAGAAACTGCATAATCGACCAAAGCTCTTCAAGTTTATTCTCAATGGGTGTACCTGTTAAGGCTAGACGGTGTTTGCCTTCAAGCTGCCGGATCGCTTGAGTTTTTTTCGCTGATGGATTCTTGATCGTCTGCGCTTCATCAATGATAATGTTGTTCCAACCCATGGCCTTGAACGTAGCGATGTCTTTGGCTATCAACGAGTAACTCGTCAGAATCACATTGTACTGCGGTCCTTCCTTTGCAAATGAGTCCGGCCCCATACGCTCTGGTCCGTGATGAATACTGACGCTTAGAGATGGCGCAAATGTGTGTAACTCATTGGCCCAGTTACGGATTAGCGACGTCGGACAAATAATTAATGCGGGCTCTCCGCGTTTGATTGTTTTCAACAAGTACGTAATGGTTTGAATCGTTTTTCCGAGCCCCATATCATCAGCAAGGCAGCCGCCAATCTTTTTATCATATAAATGAACCAGCCATTGATAACCTTTCTTCTGGTAAGGTCGTAGATCACCGTAAAAGTTCCGGGGTTTCTGATACGTTTTACCTTTAAGTTCCGTTAGTGATTGTAAGTAATCATTCATTTTTTCCGGTGTGTGGATATTGAATTGAACATCTGTGTCATCACCTTGCAAAGATGTTGCTCTTAACGCATCCCACCCGGTTGTCTGGGATTGTTTTCCCTCAACTTGTTTGAGCGTTTCATAGGCCTTTTGAACCGCTTCTAAGGGGAGTTCAATCCATTCATCCCCTGACTTGATGATCTGTTGCTGTCGTTCCATCAATTGTTGAAACTCATCATAGGACATGTCCGCATCCCCTAACGAGATGCGCCAGTCAAAATCGACAATGGTCGACAAATCAAAATGGGATACGTCCGTATCAATATTTAAGTCAAGTTGAACCGGTTGCTTAAGTTTACTTAATTTCATCCATGACGGGAACTTAAGTTGAATGCCCGCTTGAGCCAGATCGTCTTTATCCGCGTTTAACCGGAGCACACGATCCGTTGAAAAGAAGCACAATGATTTAAACTGGGAGAGCTCCATATATAAGGATGGATGACGGTCTTTTATTGGCTGGATAGCATTCATGAACCATATCGAATGATCGGGATGGTTGCTAAGAAACGTATCTAAATCATAGGTGCCGCTTTCGCCATCTTGAGTCCCAGTCACTTTAACATCTAATGCCCACTCAGTATGTCCGGAAAACGGTTCCTGATCATCATCGGGTTCTAGACGCCATTCTATAACTTCTGGTTGAATGACTGCTTCAAAGTGCTTTTCTTTAAACGTTTTCAAATGTTTTAAAGCTTGAAGGTTGGCTCCTGTTAAAAAGCTCTTGCTGTGTTCATTAACGGTGGCTTCTAGCCTAGCCAACGACGATTGATCATCTTTTGTGTCAGTGGTAGCCAAAGTTTGGTCGTCCGTTGACATTAATGCATTTAACCATCGCGAATACGCATCTTGCTGGTTTTGGCCCTGCATGGGGTTGGACGTGCCTAATGATTGGTTGATCAGTTGATGCGCAAATGTGTCAATCACGAGATAGAGCCACTGGTTGAGTGTTAACGGTTCTAGGAGTGCGGGTGTTAATACTTGTTGCGGCATACCTTTAAGCCACTCCTGCTGAACACGGCTTTCTGTTAAGATGCGATGGTCCAGTAACCAATGACTGAAATAATGAAGGTGATGATCTGGACCAAAGTGGGTGATCATCGGAAAAAAGTGTCCCTCTGCCAACATCGGTTGAATGCTATGAAGCATGTTGTCAAAATAGTTGAAGGATTCGCCATACCTAAATTGCCTTGTCAAACTGTCATGAAACCAATGGTTGGTTAACAATCGCTGAATTGCTGTCATGGACAAACATAAGCCGGTAATGTGATCTGAACGTTCATCCGAACGAATCGTCAAGGTCGTTTGATTAGGCTGTTCATTATCAAAAACCTCCCGCCATTCCGGACGATCAAGCAAGTGAAAATATAAGTTATTATTTTTCTGAGGTCTAGGTTTGCCGCGCCCGTCGGTTAGCCAAACAAAACATTTACCGTCACCCGGCAATTGCGGTACAAAGGTCATCTCTAAGCGGTCCATAATTCCACACCTTAACGGAAAATTCTTGTTACAATATAACATGAATCATAAGGATGTGTCTTATTAAAAATAGTGGTTGTTCAATAGGTATTCTGTTCTTTAATATTTCTGTTCTATAGATCGTGAAAATCAGGGACGTTAGAGGGATTGACGCTTTACTTTCCGTCGCTATTTTCAGTATAATATCAACGTTAGCAATTTTACTGATATTAAAATTCAAAAATAGAAACAGCTGGGTCATGCCATGGGTTGGGTTTGATGTCCATGGTATTTTCCTATGTCTTTATAGGCAGTTTGGGGGTATGGGTATGAAAATTTTTGCGGATCTTGTGTGGTATTTTAAAGAAAAAAAGTGGATGTATCTATGTGGGGCTGTTCTCTTGATGTGCTCAAGTTTCATGTCCATGGTTCCGCCTTATATTGTTGGCGTCATTGTCGATGACATTAGACTTGATACATTAACTGGGACAAATCTCATGATGTGGCTCGTGATTTTACTTGGATCAGGGCTAGCAGCTTATGGATTTGGCTATGGGTGGCGTTTGCTGATTTTTGGTTCGGCCATCAACTTAGCACAGCAATTACGTGATCGTCTTTATCAACATTTTACTAACATGTCATCGAAATTCTTTGGCAGGCGTCGGATCGGCGACTTAATGGCGCATTCCACGAATGATGTTAAGGCTGTCCAAGAAGCAGCAGGTGAGGGCATCTTAATGTTGGTCGACTCAATTACGATGGGAGCTATGGTCATTGTCACGATGGCCGTTGTGATTGATTGGCGTTTGGCTATCATTGCGCTGATTCCGATGCCGTTTATGGCCTGGGCAATCAGTCATTATGGTTCGCTACTTCATAAGCATTTTCATAAAGCGCAGGAAGCCTTTGCTGACTTAAATGATAAAGTTCAGGAGAATGTCTCAGGTGTTCGCGTCATTAAAGCGTTTGGTGAGGAACAAGCGGAACAGCATTCATTTCGGGAGCAATCGGAAGATGTGGTTAATAAAAATATTTCCGTAGCCAAGGTGGATGCTCTCTTTGATCCAACGATCACATTGATTGTGGGTTTATCTTATTTTTTGACCCTCGTTTTCGGAGCGGTCTTTGTGGTTCATCAAACGATGACAATTGGTGAATTGACGAGTTTTACACTCTATTTAGGACAGTTGGTCTGGCCGATGCTGGCCTTTGGCCTTCTGTTCAACATCGTTGAGCGTGGCCGGGCCTCTTATGACCGGATTCATCATCTTCTACAAGTTAAACCCGATATTGTTGACCGCGATAACGCCTTGGATCAAGTCCCGAGTGGTCACATCTCTTATGATATACGGGGATTTCATTATGATGCGGATATGCCTGCAGCATTAAGCGACATCCATTTTGCTTTGGCCCAAGGCCAAACGTTAGGGATTGTTGGCAGAACAGGTAGTGGAAAATCGACACTGCTTAAGTTGCTGCTGCGTGAAGATGATGGAATAGACGGCGATATTAAAATTGGAGGAACATCCATTTATGATTATAAGGTGGACAGACTTCGAGAAGCGATCGGCTATGTGCCGCAAGATCATTTCCTATTTTCGGCAACGGTTGGTGAAAATATCGCATTTGCACATCCTGATGCAACGAGGGATGAAATTATAAGAGCAGCAAACATCGCTCATATTCACGAGGATATCATGAATTTTGCTGATGGCTACGAAACGGTTGTCGGGGAACGGGGTGTCACGATGTCGGGAGGTCAAAAGCAACGGATATCCATTGCTCGAGCCTTGCTCGTCAATCCAGAAATCCTTGTTTTGGATGACGCCCTGTCAGCGGTTGATGCACGTACTGAGGAAGGGATTTTAGCCTCATTAAAGAGTCATAGACAAAATAAAACAACGTTGATCTCAGCTCACCGTCTTAGTGCCATTCAACACGCTGATCTCATCATTGTTCTTGATGATGGGCGTATCATTGAGCGCGGTACGCATGAAAGCTTGATGACCGATGACCGTTGGTACGCAACGATGTACCGCCGACAACAACTAGAATCCTTTGTAGCCAGAGGAGGAATGTAAAGTGTCTCAATTTTATACGACTGAAAAGCTATCGAAGGATAACGTGCTCCGCCGCTTGCTAGGTTATGCTAAGCCGCACAAGAAAACGTTAGTGGGAGCATTTATTCTTTTAATATTGGCTACTGCTGCCGACGTACTCGGTCCGATTCTTGCTAAAGTATTTATCGATAGCTATTTAACACCGCGTGATTTTGACTGGGGAGCTTTAGCGGGTCTAGGCATAGCTTTTGTTTTACTCTATGTTGGTTCATCTGTTTGTAATTATTTCCAATTAATAACTTTTCAGAAAGTCGCACTAAGAATCGTGCAACAGCTTCGTGTGGATGTGTTTAATCAAGTTCAACGGCTGGGATTGGCCTTTTTTGATAAGACCCCTGGTGGCAGTTTGATCTCGCGGATGACAAACGATACCGAGGAGATTAAGGAATTTTTCGTGACTGTGCTGTCAACGATCTTGCAAAGCTCTGTATTCATGATTGGGATATTCATCGGGATGTTTGCATTGAATGTGAGGGTCGCTCTTTTTTGCTTGATCATTCTTCCAATCTTATTTGTTTTAATGTATCTCTATCGGCGACTCAGTTCCGCCGTATTTCGGCTAGCCAGGGGAAAGTTAAGCGAACTCAACGCAAGATTAAATGAATCGCTTCAAGGCATGAACATGATTCAAGCGATGCGCCAAGAAAAGCGACTGCGCAAGGAATTTGCGGCAATTAATTTGGAACATAGAAATGCCGAACGTAAAAATATTAGTTTAAATAGCTTACTGCTGCGACCGGCTGTCCAAATGATTTACGTGATTGGACTTGTGGTTGTTCTCAGTTATTTTGGTGTCCAATCGTTTGATGCCGCTGTTTCAGTTGGTGTCATTTACGCGTTTGCGAACTACTTGGATCGTTTCTTTGAGCCGGTAAATGATTTAATGCAACAATTGAAACATTTTCAGCAAGCGACCGTGTCAGCTGAACGTGTCTTTGGCCTTTTAGATGAGACAACGGTGGCCCCAGTTAAGTCTGGATTGAAGGAGGAACAACCGGCTATCAGTGACGGGAAAATTGAATTTAACAATGTGACGTTTTCCTATGACGGCAAGACCAATGTGCTTAAGAACATTACATTTGCTGCAAATCCTGGTGAGACCGTTGCGCTTGTTGGACATACCGGCAGCGGAAAAAGCTCGATTACAAATTTATTAATGCGCTTTTATCCGATAGAAAAGGGTGACATCACGATTGATGGTACGTCGCTAATGGCCTATGATGACAGTGAATTGCGCCGGAAAGTCGGTCTGGTGTTGCAGGATCCATTTGTATTCTCAGGAGATGTCGCTTCCAATGTGAGATTAAGCCGCCAAGATATCTCTGATGAGGACGTGGCAGCGGCCGCAAGATTTGTTCAAGCTGATGATTTTATACAAAAATTGCCGAACACTTATGATGAGCCCATCCCGGAACGGGGATCGATGTTTTCGAGCGGTGAACGTCAACTATTGTCCTTTGCTAGAACTATGGCGATTGATCCTAAAATTCTCGTTCTGGATGAAGCAACGGCCAACGTTGATACCGAAACGGAAGAAGCCATTCAAACGGCTTTGTCAAAAATGCGCAAAGGCCGGACAACGATTGCGATTGCTCATAGGTTATCGACCATCCAAGACGCTGATAAAATCCTAGTCTTACACAACGGCGAAATTGTCGAAAGCGGCAACCATCAGGATTTATTGGCGCAAGAAGGCCTGTACCATAAGATGTATCTCCTGCAGCAAGGGGAAAGTGACCCTTCGGTTGTATGATTAATTTGAGGCATCGCTTCGTCAAAATACTTCGCTTGCTGCGGGCACGGCCTCAGCTAAAACTTGCTTTCATATAGTATCCTGTTTTAGATTTGTCCCAGCATCTCAGAAAGAAGTTTATAAATTCAGAATTATGCCGCGTTGTAAAGGTCAGATTCATACAAAGTTTACTTCGAGCACATTCCAAGCGTAATATCATTTTAGGCGCATATAATGATAGGTGAGAAAGGGTGATCAGGCTATGGTAAAACTGAGTGTGCTCGATCAATCACCGATACCTAAAGACAAAACCGCCGCACAGGCATTGGCGGATACCGCGCGTTTAGCACAGGAAACTGAGACATTAGGTTTCCACCGCTTTTGGGTTTCTGAACATCACTTCACGTCAAGTTTAGCAGGATCAAGCCCAGAGGTGCTAATCAGTCATTTGGGTGCCAAAACATCGCGACTGCGTATTGGTTCCGGTGGTGTCATGCTGCCGCATTATAGTGCCTATAAAGTTGCCGAAAATTTCAAGGTTTTAGAGGGACTATACCCTAATCGCATTGACTTAGGGCTTGGCCGTGCACCAGGCGGGATGCCACTTGCGACACAAGCATTACAAGAAGGAAAAATGACAAACATCGATCAATATCCTGGACAGCTTGATGATTTGATGACGTATACGTACGACCTTGCAGATGACAATCACCGCTTTCGAGGGCTGAAGGCCACACCACAGCTAGAAACAACGCCCGAGATGTGGCTCTTAGGTTCCAGTGGGGGCAGCGCCATGTTAGCCGCCCAGCGCGGAGCTGGATACGCGTTTGCTCAATTCATTAACGGTGAAGGCGGCGCCGAAATTGTCCGCTGGTATCAGAATCGTTTTCAGCCATCCATCATTAATGACCAACCGCAGACGCTGGTGGCCATCTTTGCCATCTGTGGTGAAACGGAGGATGAAGCCGAGCGACTGGCTTCAGCGCTTGATTTGTCTCTGTTACTGATAGAAAAAGGTGAAAGAAAGAAAGCTCCTTCAGTCGAAGATGCGATGAACTATCCATATTCACCTTATGACCGCTACCGCATTCAGGAAAACCGGAAGCGGATGATTGTCGGTACAAAGGATAAGGTTAAAGAGCAAATGACAGCGTTAAGCCAACTCTACAATACGGATGAATTGATGCTCGTGTCGCTTATCCCGGATATTGAAGCTAAGATCAATTCTTATCGTCTCATTGCGGAAGCCTTTGCATCGGAAATGGAATAATATATGATAAAGAGAGCAGGCTGCGGCTTGCTCTTTTGTTGCAAAAACCAATACATATCTATAAACGATCAACTAAAAAGACAATATACAGGAGCCTGGTGACATGATTAATTGTATTGCTATTGATATGGACGGAACCTTGCTTAACAATAAACATGTGATTAGTGAGGAAAATGCAGCCGCTATTAGGGAAGCGCGATCTAAGGGTGTCGAGATCGTGATTGCGACGGGACGTTCCAACCCTGAGGCCGATTATGTACTTGATGAGGCGGGTTTGAGTTTACCAAAGATATGTGTCAACGGCGCCGATGTTCGACATCCTGACGGCAGTGAAGTCAGCAGTACGCCGCTCGGCACGGAGTTAGTTCAATCCGCTCGCAACATTTTACAAGCAAGCGACATTTACTATGAAGTTTATACAAACAATGGAACCTATACTAACGATCGCGATAAAGCCTTGTCACTTATCGTGGATATTTTCATGAGTGCTGACCCTGAGCATGACTATCAAGAAGTTGTCCGCGGTGCCAGGCGCCGGTTAGAGGAAGGGCGAATTCAAGTCATTGACGATTATGACTCCGTTTTAGGCCGCAGTGACATTAAAGTTTTTAAATTACTGGCTTTCTCATTGGATCAAGCCAAAACCACCAAGGCTCAGGAACAGATCAATCGTTTAACATCAATTGCTGTCAGTTCATCAGGTTATGATAATCTGGAAATCACAGCTAAGCAGGCGCAGAAAGGTGTCGCTTTACAAACATTTGCTGAAGCAAGACAGATCCCGTTGGAACAAGTGGCGGCTATAGGTGACAACTATAATGACATCAGTATGTTCCAAACTGCGGGTACAGCTGTTGCGATGGGCAATGCGAATGATGATATTCGGAATGAAGCCGACTGGGTAACAGCGACCAATGACAATAATGGCGTCGCACAGGCGATTTTAAGATTGATGAATCCATGACATTCACTTAATTATTAAGGCTAGGGTTTTTTTTACCCTTCGTTGATTGGAGAGGAAGGCGTTCGAGGTTCGGAACACTGAAACTTAGTGTGTTCCTCAACGCCGCTTACTCAAGAAGCCTTTACTAGCGTCCTGCGGGAAAGGCAACAGCTGAAGACCTCGCTGAAGTGTTGCCCGCGGCAAGCGAAGGATTTTGATGAAGCAACGACAGAAATGCTATTTTCAACAAATCATCCGAACTGATTAATCAGTTCGGATGGATTCTGTGACTCATATACTTTTTTCCTAGCCTTGTATCTAGACGAAAGCAAAATAAAGGATGAAAATCACAAACAGTACATACATAATCGGATGAATGTCTTTGTGCTTCTTCACAGCAAGCATGGTGAGTGGATAGATGATCAGGCCAAGCGCCACACCGTTTGCAACACTGTAGGTTAACGGCATCATGATAATCGTGATGAATGCGGGAATGGCATAATGCAGTTCATCCCAACGAATTTCTTTAATTTGGGCTGCCATGAGCGAGCCAACAATGATTAAGGCTGGGGCTGTGACAGCGGAAGTGACAACGGCAATTAAAGGTGAAAATAGTAAGGATAACGCAAATAAGATCGCAATGACGATGGCCGTGAATCCTGTCCGCCCGCCAGCGGCGATGCCCGCTGTAGACTCAATGAACGATGCGGTTGTCGACGTCCCGGTAATCGAACCAAATGTTGAAGCTAAGCTGTCGGATAAGAGGACACGTCCGGCGTTTGGAATTTCATTATTTTTGTTGACCAAGCCTGCCTTACTGGCAATGGCGATTAGCGTTCCTGCCGTATCAAAGAAAGCCACGAATAAGAAGGTGAATATGACCGTCAGCATATCCTTAGAGAAAATATCGGGGATATGGTCGAAAACAACGCCGAAAGTCGGTGCCATACTAGGGACCGCCCCAATGATCTGCTTCGGTGCATCAATCACGCCGGTCAAGATACCGACAATCGTGGTAATAATGATCCCAAAGAAGATGGCGCCCCGGAAACCGCGAACCATCATAAGGACGATGAGAATAAATCCTAAAATGGCGAGTAGTGCATTCGGCTTAGTCAAATCACCAAGTGTGACCAATGTACTTTCGTTGGCTTTAATGATCCCTGCACTTTTCAAACCAATTAAAGCAATAAAAAAACCAATCCCGCCTGATACAGCGAATTTTAAATCCTGTGGAATGGCGTTAACGATTTTTTCACGGATTTTTAATAAGCTAAGGATCAGAAATAATATAGCTGCGATGAACACACCCGTGAGTGCATTTTCCCAAGGGATGCCTAAATTAATAACAACAGAATAAGTGAAGAATGAGTTCAGCCCCATACTAGGTGCGACACCAATAGGAAAATTCGCTAAAATCCCCATTAAAAGACAGCCGAAGACAATCGTAAGCCCGGTGGCTGTAAAAACAGCACCTTTATCCATTCCAGCATCGCTAAGGACAATGGGATTAACAATCATAATATAGGCCATAGCGAGAAAGGTTGTAACCCCTGCTAACGTCTCCTGTTTGAGATTGGTCCCGCGTTCATTAAATTTAAAAAAAGCGTTCATTTGACTCCCAATCCCTCCTTTTAAAATTGTCCCGATAAACGAAAAAGCTTCAGTAAGGAATGCTTACCGAAGCTTTGCGAATAAGGGGGCGTAACAGGGAAAAGTGATTCTTTTACCTGACGCACACCTTGTAGCAAAGCCATTTACGGTAGCTTCGTAGAAACGTTCAAGCCTTATTCTCGAACATATACAAGGATATTTTGTTTTGGCTGACAATAATTTATTCTAACAACTCGTCTTAAAGACCGTCAATCTTTTTTTATAACCACTTTTTAGAAAGCTGAACAATCCAGTCGTATACGACTTAAGACCAAGGTCTTATGCCAAAACTCTTCTCTAGTACGTTATGGGAAATCTTGATTTTTCTTAAACTATAACTAGTTAGCAAAGGAGGGAAGCATATGACGGGTAAAGTTGTAGCAGGTCTCATTTTACTCACCTTAGGGATCATCACATTATTTGGCATGCTCGGTATTCACCTTGGTGGGATCATATCGCTCATCTTAGGCGTTGTCCTTACCTATTATGGTTGGAAGCACATCCAGAATCAGCACCCCATATTGGGTTGGATTGTTTTGATTATCGGCTTGATGCTGTTAGTCGGTTCACTGCCATTCATGATTGCTGCGGTTCTTTCAATCGGATGTATCTATCTTGGTTGGCGGTTGATGAAACACCCAGATAACCGTGACAAGCCAGCTGCAGAAGGACCGGAAGTCGATATTCACTTTGACGATCACAATGACAATGGGGAACATTTTGATATGGAATGGAATAAAATCATGAAAAATAGGGGGCATTAACATGGTATTTAAAAGGATTCGTGATATAGTGGTAGCGTCGGTGAACGATGGTTTGGATAAAGTGGAAAATCCTGTTGTGATGTTAAATCAATATCTCAGAGATATGGAAACAGAATTAGCAAAAGCGAAGGACTCCGTTGTCAAACAACAGATGATTGAAAAAGGCTTTGAAAAGCAAATGGAACAGGCCATTGAAAAGACAAGCAAACGGCAAAGACAAGCACAATTAGCGTTTGATGCCGGTGAAGAGCAACTGGCGCGCAAAGCACTTGGTGAGATGAAGCATTACGAAGCTAAAGTTGATTATTATAAAGATTTGTATCAAAAAGCCTCACAACAAGTCGCAGAGTTAAAATCGCAATTGGAAGAACTCCAAGAGAAGTTCCAACAGTTGAAAGATCAAAAACATGCTTTAGTCGCAAGGGCCAATGCTGCTAGAGCCAAAGAACATATGCAATATTCTATGGAGAATGTGCATTCAGAAAGTGCCTTTACGGAATTCCAGCGACTTGAAGATCGTATTATGGAAATGGAGCTCCGTGTGGATACGGGCTATACAAGTCAGTGGTCAAGTGATCATAGTAGTAACATGCACTTAGAATACGCTGATGATGTTGAACATGAAATCGAAAAAATGAGACAGAAGAAAACAAAGCATGATGATACTGCTTTGGATGAGGCGTAGGAAATAGGGCAAGAACTTAGGTGGCGGCTGACCGCCTCCTAAGGCAACTTGTATTCACATTTCAGACCCAAAGGTTGATACAATAGGTAAAGACAGACACTTTAGAAGGGAGGCGATGTGATGCGGCGATCAGGCAATCAGTATATAGGAATCATTATCATTATAATTGGGACGATTATTTTTCTTAACGTTGTTGGCATTGGCGGCATGTTGGTAGGACCAGCATTCCTCGTACTTATTGGTGTGCTTAGTTATCATTATGGTCATCGTTATATTGCTTACACGTTTTTTATATTAGGAATCATCGCCTTCGCTAATCATTTTCTGAACATAGATATCGGTGGATTGGTGGTGGCCTGTCTCTTTATTTATTTCGGTTATCGTTTATTAAGCGGGAAAAGTAAAGGTAAGAGAACGGATAAAAAATATAAGAAGGCCAAACATTCGAATAGTGCGACAGAAATGAAGGAAGACGACGATGACTGGATCGATAAGGAAATTGAGCAATTAAAAAAGGAACGCCGGCGTGCAGAAGAACGAGCACAAAAGACGAAAAAGACGGTTGGTTATGATCATGTGACTGTGACTACACCGAAAATCAGAAGTGCGCTAATCGGTGACTTACGTTTGATGAATCAACGTTTTGAACTAGATGACATGAATATCTGGCATGGGGTCGGCGATGTAAAAATCGATTTAACAAAGGCGATCATTTCAGAAGGTGAAACCGTCATTATGATTAATGGATGGGTCGGTGATATTGATGTTTATATTCCCTATGACTTGGACGTTGCAGTGAATGCATCGGTCACGATTGGTGACCTTGAGGTGATGGGTCATAATCAAGGCGGCATCAATCGTCACTTGTCTCTCCAAACAAAAGACTATCCAACATCAACCCGTCAAGTGAAACTGATTCTATCCCTATTTATCGGTGACATCGATGTGAGGTATTTATAGATGGGGCAGAAGAAATTGACGAATATCCAATGGCGCATGCTGCGTTTTGGCCTGTGGATAGCAGTCATATCCGCACTATTGACAGTTGGTATGATCTACTCAACTCATCATTTGGATCCTGAATTTTTACTAACTGGACGATGGCTGCTTATACCGTTTGCTATGTGGTTACTGGTGATTGCATTAGTGATTGGCGGTATCTCTGGTTATATTTATGGTAATTTGTTAAAAAAACGACTCGAACGTCTCGCAGAATCCATTTTAAAGTATGAGCGAGGCGATTTCACTTATAGGGTTCCAGAGTTAGGCGAGGATGAAATAGGAATGGTCGCTGAACATTTGAACCAAATGGCCGTTCAAATTGAAAAACAAGTGGCTTCCTTACAAAAACTGTCGTCTGAGAAGGCAGAGTGGAATGAGCAAATGAAAAAGGCGGCAGTCACGGAAGAACGACAGCGTCTGGCGCGTGAACTGCATGATGCTGTTAGTCAGCAATTATTTGCTATTTCTATGATGTCATCAGCGATTTTAGAAACAGCTGATGAACAAATGGATGGCCAAGCTGCGCAACAGTTAGGCATGATTGAAAACATGGCGGGCAATGCTCAAAATGAGATGCGCGCATTGTTGCTGCATTTGCGGCCAGCAACTTTGGAAGGGAAAGGTCTAAAGGAAGGGATAGAGGATCTTTTAACAGAGTTTCAAGCTAAGCAATCCCTTAATATGGATTGGCGAATTAATGATATCCCTCGGCTCACCAAAGGTGTTGAGGACCACCTTTTTCGGATTGTCCAAGAAGGTCTATCAAATGTTTTCCGACATTCACAGGCCCAAAAGGTCAGTCTGCGCCTACATGTGTTAAATCGACAACTCCATTTGAAAATCATTGATGATGGTGTGGGATTTTATATGGATGAACAGAAGCGAGCGTCCTATGGTTTGCGTTCGGTTCAAGAACGCGCCCATGAAATTGGGGCTGTTGCTGAAATTGTGTCTTTTCCAGATAAGGGGACACAAATTGAGGTTAAAATACCATTGTTGGAACAAGAGGGGGATGGATATGATTAAAGTCCTGTTAGTCGATGATCATGAAATGGTACGTATGGGCTTATCGGCCTTTTTATCATCACAATCAGATATAAAGGTGGTCGGAGAAGCCTCGGATGGCGAAGAAGGCGTTCAGTTGGCTGCGGAACGCCAACCCGATGTGATATTGATGGATCTCGTTATGGAAGGCATGGATGGGGTTGAAGCAACAAAGGAAATTTGCCGCGTGCAAGATAACCCAAAGATCATTGTGCTAACGAGCTTTATTGATGATGACAAAGTCTATCCTGTAATTGAAGCAGGCGCCATGAGCTATTTATTAAAAACCTCCCGAGCACAGGATATTGCGGAAGCCATACGCTCGGCAATGCGAGGTCAACCAGTGCTTGAGTCGAAGGTGACTGGCAAAGTCTTATCACGCATGCGTGATAAGACGGAGTTCAAGCCGCATGAGGCTCTGACAGAGCGGGAAAAAGAAATTTTATGCTTAATTGCCGATGGCAGAACCAACCAAGAAATATCGGACGAGTTATTTATCGCTATTAAGACTGTCAAGACGCATATCACAAACATTTTGTCCAAATTAGAAGTTGAAGATCGCACTCAAGCCGCTATTTATGCTCATCGCAACCATTTGGCTAAATAAGTTAATTTTGTTCACTTTGATTGGTTATCGCTTTTGCAGCTAGCATCGCTTGTCCAGTGGCGGATGACAAACTTGAATATTCAGGAGGCGTACAAACATCGCCAATAGCGTAAATATATGGACTGCTCGTCTGCATGACTTCGTTAGTCTTGATATAGCCGCTTTGATCCGTTTTAATGAATGACTGAAACGGGTGGCTGTTCGGTTCAACGCCAATTCTAATAAAAATACCGTCTACGTCCATGATTTTTCTATCTGCGCCATTTTTAATAATCTCAATCGTTTGCCCCGTTTGGTTAACATCAATCCGCGTGACCTCGGCATGTGTCATCATTTGAACGTTGGGATGATGCCATACACGTTTCTGGAACGATGGCTGCGCTTTAAACCGGTTCGAACGGTGAATTAATGTGACATTCGCCCCCGCCTCTCCGAGGAGAAATGCGCCTTCAAACGCGCGGTCACCTCCACCAATCACAACTGCATGTTTGTTGTTAAAAAGATGGGCATCACGTGATGCTGAATAGACCTCATTATGTCTCGTTAATTCAGATTCACCTAAAATATGTAATCGTTTAGGCGCCGCTCCAGTAGCGATGATGAGAGATTGAAAAGATAGGCTGCGGTTGTGCCCCTTTTGGTCAGATAAAGTTAGGGTACGATGGCTCAAATTAAGGTCTTTTATCAAACAGTTTGTTTCATAATGATCCGTCATTTGTTTTAAGTGTTGGATAAATGCTTGCCGCATGTTCTCACCTGTAACATGAGGCAGCCCCGGATAATCCATAATGTTGTTTTTGATGTTTTCAAGTTGCCCACCTAACGTTGGGCGTTTCTCGATCATGAAGTGTTTGATCTCCAAACGCTGACACCATACCGCAGCAGCAATCCCTGCTGGCCCGCCTCCAATAATCACAGTTTCAATTTCAGGAGTCATTCATTCACGTCCTTTAAAAGGCCATTGAGTTGTTATTGGAAAATTATGACCTTGACACTTTGACTTATTCATATTTTAATATAAGTATGGCGATTTTCACAAAAATTTAATGTGCAGTTGTTGCTCACTATACCCCAACTCATTTCCTATTCAATTTAAAGTGCTTTTGAGAAGCATGTTAAAACAATGGATTTTCCACAAATACCTCTTTATATTGATGATAACAATTGAATACCAATGTAGACGAGTTATGTGACTTGTCTGGTTTTTAAGCTCAATCTTTGAAAAATGATGATAAAAGGGGGAAACAACATGAAACTCACAGCGAAGATTATCATTTATTTGATCGCTGGTTTTGCTATCGGTCTATTACTTAATTTATTTGCACCCGACGTGTTCCAGCCCATTGATAAGTATTTCTTCAATCCTTTAGGAACGATTTTCCTCAACCTTATTAAAATGTTAGTTGTTCCGATCGTGTTTTTCTCGATTGTTCTTGGGACAGCTGGTTTGGGTGATCCAAAAAAGTTGGGTCGAATCGGTGGGAAAACGATTGTTTATTTTTTAATAACAACAACTATAGCGATTTCATTGGCTATTGCGTTTGCTTACCTGATTCAACCCGGTAATTTTGGGAATATTGATACTTCTGGAGCGGCGTATGAGAGTCAAGAAGCGCCATCTGTGGTTGACACGTTCACGAGCATTATTCCGACGAACCCGATTCAGGCAATGGTGGAAGGTAACATGTTACAAATCATTGCTTTCTCGATTTTTATTGGATTGGCTTTGACGATGTTGGGCAAAAAGACAGAGGGAATTAAGAAGCTAATCGAACAGGGCAATGATATAATGATGTATCTTGTCAATGTCATCATGAAATTTGCGCCATATGGTGCGTTCGGATTGGTGGCTTCCGCTGTCGGTGAAATGGGATGGGATGCTGCAAAAGCGATGGGATTATATATGATCGTTGTTTTGTTGGTCCTATTTGTTCATGCTTTTGTTACTTATGGGTCAGCCGTTGCCTTTATTGCAAAACGCAGTCCGATTCAATTTTTCAAAGGTTTTTTACCAGCAATTACGGTTGCCTTTAGTACCTCTAGCAGTAGTTCAACATTGCCGGTGTCCATGGATATGGCGCAAAAGAATTTGAAGGTGCCGAAGTCGGTTAGCGGATTCGTTCAGCCATTGGGTGCGACCATTAATATGGATGGTACGGCAATTATGCAAGGTGTAGCAACCATATTTATTGCTCAAGTGTATGGGTCAGACCTGGCTTTCACACAGTTAGTCTTAGTTGTTTTGACGGCTGTATTGGCCAGTATTGGAACAGCAGGTGTACCAGGCGTTGGTTTAATTATGCTGGCGATGGTGCTTAACCAAGTTAACTTGCCTGTCGAAGGGATTGGCTTGATTATTGGTGTTGACCGGATTCTTGATATGACAAGGACAGCTCTTAATATTACGGGCGATGCTGCCTGCGCGGTAGTTGTGTCAGAAACTGAGAAGAAGCACGATGAAGATGAAAGTGAAGATTCATCCTTAGCGAATGCCTAAATAAATGATGAAGAAAACCCGGCTGAGGCCGGGTTTTTGCAATGAGTATCGTTTTACAGTCAGCAGGCGGACGATGATTCAATACGTGCCAAGCTCACCCATCTTTGTTCAGTCAACAATATATGGTATTGTATAAGGATGGAAATGAGGTGGCTACGATTGAGTTATGATGTTATTGTAATTGGCGGCGGACCTGCGGGTTTAATGGCCTCAGTTTCAGCGGCTGAACATGGCGCTGCCGTTTTATTAGTTGATAAAGGTAATAAGCTTGGGCGCAAACTAGAAATCTCAGGTGGCGGCCGTTGTAATGTAACGAACCGGAAGCCTGCTAGAGAATTAGTTGAATATCTCCCGGGAAATGGGAAGTTTTTATACAGTGCGTTTGCCACGTTTGATAATGAAGCGATTATCCAATTCTTTGAGGACCTTGGTATTGCCCTTAAGGAAGAAGACCGCGGACGTATGTTCCCGGTATCGGATTCCGCAAAAACCGTTGTTGATGCCCTTTTACGAAAAATAAAGCATTTGAATGTTGACATCAGAACAAATGAACCGGTCGAAACGGTTCTGTATAACGGACAATCGGTGCAGGGTATCAAGTTAAAGTCAGGTCAGAAAATAGAGGCTACCAATGTCATCATTGCCGTTGGCGGCAAGTCAGTCCCGCGGACAGGTTCTACAGGTGATGGATACGCATGGGCGAAAATGGCTGGGCATACCATCACTGAATTGTATCCAACCGAAGTCCCCGTTACATCAAATGAGCCTTTTATTAAAAATAAGACACTCCAAGGCTTATCACTTCAGGATGTAGCATTAACGGTACATAATCCGAAAGGTAAAGCGATCATTACGCATCGCTGGGATATGATTTTTACTCATTTTGGTCTATCTGGCCCGGCGGTACTGCGATGCAGCCAATTTATCGTTAAGGCGCTTAAAAAGTTTGCGGTAGATACGCTGGATATCAGCATTGATACTCAACCCGACAATAATGAAGAACAAGTTGTCCAAATGTTGATAAAACGAAGCAAGAACGATCCAAAAAAGGCTGTAAAAAATGTTTGGAAAGGGCTCGTTCCTGAACGGTATCTCCTATTTCTATTAGAACGAATCGGATTGAGCGGTGAAACCAATTATCATGAATTACCAAAATCAGCTGCTCGTGAGTTAGCCCAAGCGTTAAAGGTCTTTCCTGTCAAAGTAAACGGAACCCTGTCTATTGAAAAAGCCTTTATTACCGGTGGCGGCGTGTCATTAAAAGAAGTCCATCCGAAAACAATGGCATCGAAATGGATGCAAGGCTTGTTTTTCTGTGGGGAAGTCTTGGATATCCATGGTTACACAGGCGGTTATAATATCACAGCAGCATTTACCACTGGGTATAACGCGGGCAAAAGCGCAGCTGAGTTTGCTTATTAAGGCAACTAAAAAAGGGGGGAGTTGAACAATGACAATTGATCGCCCCGCCGGCTTTTGGATTCGTCTAGTCGCTTCAATATTAGATGGATTAGCAACGGGCATCCCAATATCAATTGTGATTTATTTAATAACGGGTCAAGTGACAACAGAGGATACATTTATGGGAGGCTGGTGGACGGATATTCTCCTCGCATTATATTGGATTCTTGTCCCTGTCTATTGGCACGGTTATGTGATTGGAAAGAGGGCAATGGGGATTCGTATCGTTAAAGTGGATGGTGAGAATGTAACGATTTGGACGATGCTTATAAGGTATTTGACCATGGCCATAAGCTTTACGATCACATTGGGTATTGGCGGCATTGTCAGTGCATTTATGGTTGGATTGCGGGCGGACAAACGAAGTATTCATGATTTGGCCGCCGGTACATATGTTACTCATAATCAATGGTAGTTTTAAGCACCGTACTTGGATAAAAGCTTGATACGGCGCTAAAATTAAAGAGAAATGATGTTAAGGGGTGTTATTGATGACAGAAAAAAAGCTTGAGCATGCAACCTTTGCCGGTGGATGTTTCTGGTGTATGGTCAAACCATTTGATGAAATGCCGGGGATCCATGGAGTGGTTTCAGGTTATACGGGCGGTACAACGGAAAATCCAACCTACGCGGATGTATCAACAGATCGAACGGGTCACAGGGAAGCCGTTCAAATCACCTATGATCCGGTTGTTTTTCCATACGAAAAATTGCTCGACATTTTTTGGATGAACATTGATCCAACTGATGCTGGCGGCCAATTTCATGATCGTGGTGAACATTATAAGACAGCGATCTATTATCACAATGACAAGCAAAAACAACTCGCTGAAAAGTCTAAGCAAGATTTGGATGCTAGTGGGAAATTCCAAGATCCGGTTGTGACGGATATTTTACCAGCAGCTACTTTTTATCCAGCAGAGGAAGGTCATCAAGACTATTATAAGAAAAATCCATTCCATTATAGCCGTTATTACGAAGGCTCCGGACGTAAAGGTTTTACTGAACATCATTGGCAATTGGCCAAGGATAAGGACACACTGAAGCAGGAATTGTCAGATATTCAATATAAGGTGACACAGGAAAATGCGACGGAACGTCCTTTTGAGAATGAATACTACGACAATGAGCAGGAAGGCATTTACGTTGATATCGTATCAGGTGAGCCGTTGTTCAGTTCAAAAGACCAATATGACGCTGGTTGCGGATGGCCGAGCTTCACCAAGCCGTTACACAAACATCATATTAATGAGGACTTAGATCAAAGCCATGGGATGATCCGGACAGAAGTTCGCAGCAAATTTGCCGATTCACACCTCGGTCACTTATTTGACGATGGGCCGGGCAAAGATGGCCTTAGATACTGTATCAACTCTGCTGCCATGCGATTTATACCGAAAGTTGATCTGGATCAAGAAGGTTACGGTGAATATAAGGCCTTGTTTGAGGATTCGTCTGAGAAACAATAGCTTGGCTGCAACCATTTGCGATGATCCCTTTTAAGCAGGCACTGTTTAAAAGGGATCATTGTATAGTTAAGAAAAATTGACGATATTTTCAAATTAAGACTGGTCATTTTCTGAAGGTCTTGCTACTATTGACATGACAAAGATTTGGGGGCGGTCATGTGGGTGTTCTGCCATATGGATTGATCATCGTTGCTTATTTATTTGGGTGTTTTATCACCGGCTATTACCTATACAGGATCCGTACTGGAAAAGACATCAGAACAATGGGAAGTCGCAATCCCGGGGCTCGCAATGTTAGTAGATACCTAGGTAAACCAGGGTTTATCTTAACATTACTCGGTGATATGCTGAAGGGTGTATTGGCCGTTACTCCAGCTATATGGTTAAATATAAATGAGTTTTGGGTCATAATCTGTGGTTTAGCTGCTGTGCTTGGCCATCTCTGGCCGTTCCAACTTGGCTTTAAAGGTGGAAAAGGCATTGCTGTTTATCTAGGTGTTATTCTTACCATCAATGGATGGTTGGCTTTCTATTTAGTTGGTCTATTTATAATCATTTGGTTATGGCTGCGACGCTTTACGATCAGTGGCTTGCTCACCATTAGCGTTTTACCGCTCGTCCTTATCGTTCAGCAGCATTCGTGGGTGATGTGTGTGGGTTTGCTTCTAATGGCGGCCTTGTTACTTTATGCCCATCGGACAAACTTACGAAAAGATAAGAGTGGCGTGTCTGAGGAGGAAGAAGATGAACAATCAAACAACATCCCTTACATATAAGATAGCATCAAAGTCTGATGAATTCAGACAAATCTATGCACTCAATTATGAAACTTTTGTGGAAGAAATCCCCCAGCATGAGCAAAATTCGGAACGGCAGCTGATCGATCGTTTCCATGATGAAAATACTTACATCATTGCTCTTGATGGCGGTGTCCTTGTCGGCATGATTGCTATCCGCGGCAACCGTCCTTTTTCTCTTGATCAAAAATTAGATCATTTAGATGATTATTTACCGGATGGATTTTCAGCATGTGAAATCCGCTTATTATCGGTCAAAAAGTCCTATCGGCATACAAGTGTTTTTTTTGGTTTGTGTGAAACTTTGGTTTCCTATTGTCTTGAGAATGGCTACGATATGGCACTCATTTCGGGAACAACGAGACAGGAAAAGTTGTACCGGCATCTTGGTTTCAAATCATTCGGGCCCTTGGTCGGAACGGGTGAGGCGCAATATCAGCCGATGTACTTAACTAAGGAGCGGTTTGATCGGAAGACTGTGGCCTTTAAACGGGTCCTTGAGCGCCAAAGCCAGACTTATAGTTTGCTTCCGGGTCCTGTTAATGTCTCCAAAGATGTTCGACAGGCAATGGGCGTTGAGCCATTGTCGCATCGTTCGAATGCTTTCAAGGATGAGCTGCACCGTACGAAAACCGCATTGTGTAACTATACTGGTGCAGCTCATGCTGAACTATTCGTCGGTACGGGTACATTAGGTAATGATGTGGTCGCCGGTCAATTGTCGCTTTTGCAAGAACCGGGTTTGATTCTTGTGGGCGGTGAATTTGGTGAGCGATTAGTTGACCATGCTAGCCGATTTGGACTGTCATTTGAAGTCTTGAAAAAGGCATGGGGAACACCCTTTAATCAGAAGGAAATTGAACACTTTTTAAGTAATCATCCTGAGATTGGATGGATTTGGACGGTTCACTGTGAAACATCGACGGGTTATGTTTTTGATGCTGAGACCTTAATGACTTTGTCAAAACAGTATGATGTCAAGTTGTGTCTGGATGGCAGCAGTTCCATCGGCGCGATTCCAATTGACCTTGGGCAAGTTTATTTAGCGACAACAGTAAGTGGTAAAGCGCTGGGGTCTTACGCAGGATTGACGATTGTTTTTTACAATCACAATGTCCGGCCTTCCGAGCAATTACCACGGTATCTTGACCTTGGTTTGTATGCTAAAAAAGAGGGTGTGCCGTTCACGCATTCATCCAATCTCGTATCGTCGTTACTGACAGCGCTTAGAGAAAGAGGCAAGCAAACGATGAACGATGAACTGCAAAAGTACGCTCGATGGCTGCGAGAAGTATTGGTAGAGAAAGGCTTTCAGTTAGTGGGGGATGACAGGCAGACGTCCCCGGCTGTTATTACCATTGAACTTCCTGATGCTTTATCCTCACAATCTGTCGGTGATCAATTATTTAAGAAAGGGTATCATGTCAGTTATCAAAGTGATTACTTGTTAATGCGGAATTGGATTCAATTATCCTTGATGGGGGATCATTCTGCAGACAAAATCGAAGGTGCGGTCGCTGAGCTGGAACATATCTCTACACTGGCAGGAGGTCATCATCATTCGATTATTAAACACTAAGCGGCCTTTATCAGCCTTTTTATTCTATGTATTAGCGACTTTGATGATATGGATCAAAATTTATGTTGTTTATAAGCTCGTTTTTGACTTTCCAGCCCATTCGTTTCTTGAGCAAATCGTACTGGTTCTCAATCCTATTGGTTCTATTGCTTTGATCCTTGGTTGCAGCTTTTTCTTTTCTAAACAGTTGCGCCCGTGGCTCGTCATCTGTTTGGTTGTCGTTGTTACCGGCATTTTATATGCTAACATGCTTTATTATCGCTTTTATATTGATTTTGTAACGGTACCGGTCTTGTTTCAATTTCAAAACGTTGGCGGGCTCAGCCAAAGCACACTGGAGTTGATTCATGGATGGGATGTATTGTTGTTCTTGGATATTCCCATTCTCATTTGGTTGATGAAACGGCGTGAAATAAACGGACGTTTCATGACCCAGCGGTTGAAATACAAGGTCGCGGGGACAAGTGTTGCTATTATAGCTTTAAGCATGGGTTTGTCGCTCATCAGTCACCCCCAGTTTCTTTCAAAATATTATAACCGTGAATTGCTGGTATCGTCGCTCGGTCTATTCAACTATCATTTATATGATATCGGTCTGCAAATCTCTCATCCATTTAATAAAGCTATGGCTGACGGACTGGATACGGAGGAGACAGAGGATTATGTTGTCCAGAATAACGTGAAGGGGGGACCAGCAGATTCATTCGGTGTTGCCGAGGGGAAAAATTTAATTTTTGTCATGCTGGAATCGACTCAAGGCTTCGCGATTGATAAGAAACTGCACGGGGAAGCGGTCACACCGTTTTTGAACAAACTCAAGGAACACAGCTATTATTTTGATAACTTTTATCATCAGACGGCTCAAGGCAAGACATCTGATGCGGAATTAATGGTGGATACGGGTCTTTATCCGTTGCCGAGCGGATCGGTATTTGTAAGGAAACCTGAGAATGCCTACAATAGTCTGCCGGATATTTTGGGGAAGCAAGGTTACACGTCCGTCGCTTTACACGGTAATGTCCGAGATTTTTGGAACCGTGCAGATATGTATGACAATTTAGGATACAACCATTTTTACTCCAAGCGCGATTATCATGTCACAGAGAATAATTCAGTTAACTATGGTCTTAAGGATATACCATTCATCGAGCAATCTATGCCCTATTTATCATCATTATCTGAGCCATTTTACGCGAAGTTTCTATTATTAACGAATCATTTTCCATTTTTATTGGACAAAGAAGATCGCTTGATTCAAAAAGCTGACACAGAGGAAGATGTTGTCAACCGATATTTTACGACGGTTCGCTATGAGGATGAAGCAGTGAAGCACCTGTTTTCACGGCTGAAGGAAAAAGGACTTTATCAAAATTCGGTCATTGTGCTCATGGGTGACCATTATGGTATTTCGGAAAAATACAGTGAAGCACTTGGAGAGGCTTTGGACAAAAAAATAACGCCAATGACCGAAGTTCAGTTTGAAAAGGTGCCTTTGCTAATTCACGTCCCTGGGCAGGAAGGTCAAGTGATTCATACGGTTGGCGGGGAAATTGACGTTCGACCGACGCTTTTGCATCTGTTAGGTGTGAAAACCGATCAGTATGTCTCTTTTGGCCAAGATTTGCTGTCAAAGCAAAACGATCAGTTCGTTGTGTTCCGAAATGGTAATTTTGTGTCGAATAAGTACGTCTATACGCAGAACATTTGTTATGATGCCCAGTCGGGTGAAAAAGTAAAGCGCCATAAATGTTGGCCTTATATGCAAAAAGCGAAAAAGGAACTCCACCATTCTGATCAGGTTATTTTCGGTGATTTGTTGAGGTTTACTGGGGATAAAATGAAGAGCAGGCCAAGTCAATAGACAATGGTCTGCTTTTATTAGCAAATGCCCGTAAAGTATCAAAATGTAACTTAAAGGATAGGTCCCTGAAAGAAATGCTAATAAATGACCGCCGATGATGATCGGCGGTTAATTTATGTTTTACTCTTCTTTTTTCTTATCTTGATCGGCTTTGTCACTATTTTGATTGGCTTTTGTTGCGCTGCCTTCTAGTATTTTCAATTGATCGTTTTCAATACCTATAGTGTAAGTGGCGTTGTATTTCTGTTTCGTTTTCTTACGGCCGTTATTGCGCTTGGTGGCTTCAATCAAGGTTTTGACGGTCATGACATCATTGTTTCGTGTTGCGCTGATACTGAGCACTTTTACATCGACAGTTTTGATGTACCCTGAGCGAAAGTCTTTGTAAGCTGTCTTCTTCTGCCACTCACTTCCAAGCAGAGAGTAGGCGGAGACAAAGTCGCCAAGGGAAATGCTGTCATAAAAATAGTTGACGATATACTTAGATTGCTGCTTGGATAATTGTAATGCCTGTTCACCAATGGGAAGCGGCTCGGCATTAGCCGTTACCTTGCGTTTTGGATGCTTTGACCAGTTACTGACTTTGTTAATCACATTATTGATTGGAATGCTGAAACCCATATTGCCCTTTTTGACACCGGCCGAGTTGATACCGATGACTTTCCCGTTTTTACGATTTAAAAGGGGGCCGCCGCTATTCCCATGTGCGATCGGTGCAGAAATCTGGTAAACATTTTTATATTGATAGCCTTCAAGATCGAAATTGCGTCCGACGCCGCTGATTATACCGGTGGTCACCGTGTTCTGAAAGCCGAGTGGACTTCCGAGTGCGATGACATCATCACTGATTTCCACCTTACTGTCTGATTGTAGAGATAGATGGGACTGCCCAGCTAAACCAGGGACCCGGATTACAGCAATATCCGTTTGTTCCCCCTTACCAATAACCGTACCTTCATACTTACTGGCATCAGCTGTCTTAATATAGACGGTGTTAGACTTTCCAACAACATGGGCATTCGTAATGACATCACCTTTGTCATTAAATAAAAAGCCAGATCCGATCACTTTACCTTCAGTCGTTGATGTCTCAACCTGAACAACGGCTTTCTGACTATTATGGATGATTTTCTTTAAACTGAGTGTCTTTGAACGACCCACTTCTGATTTGTCATTGTATTGACCCAGTACGGAATTAGCTTGAACCGTATAATTGGTGTAGTGCTCAATGGCGAAATAGCCGCCCACCAAACTACCAAAAATAATGAATAGGGTCAGAAAGATATAGACAATTGTCGATTTTCTCATAAAAAACTCACCCGTCTAATCAAGATACCATTGGACTTTGCTAACGGAGA
Source organism: Tuberibacillus sp. Marseille-P3662 (assembly GCF_900178005.1). Lineage (NCBI taxonomy): Bacteria > Bacillati > Bacillota > Bacilli > Caryophanales > Sporolactobacillaceae > Tuberibacillus > Tuberibacillus sp. Marseille-P3662. Next base: position 213,216 of record NZ_FXBS01000005.1, read on the forward strand.
CTTGATAGTGTTGTTTCTTAGTCTTGTTTGCCTTCTTAGAATCGTTGTAATGTGTATTTTTAAATGTTCCTTGTTCATCTGGATAAATTTTATAAGGTGTCGCATAACATGAACCTTTGTTAATTACATTGCCGTTTTTTCCCTTAATTGTGTAATAAACGTTGACAGAGTGGATGGACACAGTAGCCGTACTTTTAACTGTCCCTTGCACCGTCATATCCCCGTTTTTATTGACTTTCAGATTAACATTAGCGACTTCAACGGCTTCATTTTCATTATGTTTGCGTTCTTTTTCAGCGGCCGTTAGGGCTTCCTGCAATCGTTGTTCTTGTGCCTTCAAGTAACTTTCTTTTTTGGATTTAACTGTTTTTTGAAGGCTTAGCAAATTTTTGTTATCAGGAAAAAGGGCTAGTGACTTATCTAAAACTGTCTGTGCCGACTCATAACGCTGTTCTTTAAGGTAACTCGTTGCCTGTTGCTTGGCGATTGTTACAATTTTGTCTTTAACGGTTTTTGCCACTTCTTTACCTTTATCTGTGGTAAGGTTTTGCGATTGATTATAAAGAGCTTTCAATTCTGTCAGCGTATCAGCCTGTTTCAATTTGACGTTAATCTGCGCAATTGAGACCTTGTCACGTAACTCTTTAATTCGTTCATTTAAGTGGTTAGCTACTTTGCCTTTTGTCTGTATCAAACCATTTTCAGCTTCTTGAAGTTTATTTAAGGATTCTTGGTAGTTTTCATCTTTTTTCAACGCTTTAGCTTCTTGAATTTTGTCATCAATTTTAATGGCAAGGCCAGTGATATTTTGATTTTTTTGAGCGGCCTGAAACTTTGACCGGTGTTCCAGAGCCTTTTGGAAAGCGGCTTGGGCTGAAGTGTAGTCGCCATCAAGTGACAGGCGTTCACCTTTATCGAAAAAGTTCATGGCGTCGACGGTTTTTTGATGTTGATAGAGAAAATAAGATGTGAAAGTGATGATGAAAGCGAATGCTGTAATTGCAGGTAATAACCATAATCGGTTCATCTTCTTATCTTCTGTATTCAGCCGGTGACCGCATTGGGCGCAATACCGATCTTCGTCGTTAACTGGTTGCCCGCAGGATGGGCATGCCATAAGATGTCACCCCCTCTAAAAATGATATTTATAAAAACCATAATATGGATAATTTAGTCAAAGATTAATAGTTATTGAGACTATTTTCATTATAGATGGGGGCGACATAATTCGCAATCCGACGAAAGCAATTTTCTTTTTTTCTGTCAACAATATCCCACTGGGAAACCTGTGAAGGTAATTGTGAACAAAAAGCGTAGGAAACGTGACAAAGTTTTTATCAAAACGTGATGATTTGTTGAACAATGTGATAAACACGGTCAGAATGGGAAAACATTTGATAGGATATAACTAGTGAAGATACTAGCAATGAATAAAATGTTTTTTTATATTCTGTGACGTTGGTCAATGGATGTATAGATAGAAGGAGGTTTGAGAGATGTTACGACGTTTGATTAAATCTGGAGCGTTACTTACAATTTTAACTCTGATGTTATCAGGGTGTTCTTGGGATAACGTTCTTGTTTTAAGTCCCGATGGCCCTGTTGCAGACCGACAGAAAGAATTGATTATGTGGTCGTTTTACTTGGTCATGGGCATCGTTGTTGTTGTTTTTGCCCTTTTTACTTATATTGTATGGAAATTTCGTAACCGCTCTGGTGAAAAACATTATGATCCTGAATATGAAGGCAATAAGAAATTGGAATTCATTTGGACAGGGATTCCAATTATTATCGTGATTCTATTGGCGATTCCGACAGTAACCACAACGTTTGATTTGAAAAACAAACCCGAAAAATATGAAGATGCGGAACCCTTGACGATCAAAGTCATTGCCGCTGATTGGAAATGGGTTTTTCAATATCCGGAACAAGGGATTCAAACAGTCAATTATTTACACATACCTGAGGAAAGACCGGTTAATTTCGTGTTGACATCTGCAGGCTCCATGTGCTCTTTCTGGATACCAGAATTAGGTGGGCAGAAATATGCAATGTCAGGTATGAAGACTAATCTTTGGTTAGCGGCTGATGATCCAGGTGTTTATCTTGGGCAAAATGCTAACTTTTCCGGTGAAGGGTATACGCACATGAAATTCAAGGTCTACTCACAGACAGAGAGTAACTTTGATCAATGGGTAAAAAATGTGAAGCAAGACGCACCCGACTTGTCAAAGGATAAATTTGATGACATTCTAAAACCAGGATTGGCTGAACGCATGACATTTTCGTCTTATCCGAAAAACTTTGACTTTGTCATGAGAGGAGGTTCGGAACTCTATGAACAAGATTAAAGAATTCTTAGGTGATTTTTTCGTCACGGGACAACCGATGATTTATGCTGCAGATGCTTCAATTATTTTGGCCGTGATTGGTATTGTCTTTGTCCTCACTTATTTTAAAAAATGGAAATGGCTGTGGACGAACTGGTTGAAAACCGTTGACCATAAAAAAATTGGTATTATGTATATCATTGCTGCTTTATTGATGTTATTTAGGGGGGGCGTGGATGCGCTCTTAATGCGAACCCAGCTTGCGCTTCCGAATTTGGAGTTTCTAAATTCTCAGCACTATAATGAGATTTTCACAACACATGGAACAATTATGATTCTTTTTGTTGCGATGCCGTTTATCATTGGTTTGATGAACGTTGCTATTCCATTACAAATTGGGGCTCGGGATGTTGCTTTTCCTTATTTGAATGCACTGAGCTTTTGGCTCTTCTTTTTCGGCGCCATGCTATTTAATATATCTTTTGTTATTGGCGGCTCACCTGATGCCGGTTGGACCAACTATACACCATTGGCTGGTGCAACATTAAGTCCAGGGGTTGGCATTAATTATTATTTAATTGCCTTACAAATTGCAGGTATTGGTACATTGACGACAGGGATTAACTTCATGGTCACGATTTTAAAAATGCGTGCTCCAGGTATGAAATTGATGCAAATGCCGATGTTCACTTGGTCATCCCTGATTACGTCTATGATCATTGTGTTTGCTTTTCCGGTGTTAACCGTGGCTTTAGCCTTGTTAACGATTGACCGGCTATTTGGTGCTCACTTCTTCACCGTTGCAGCGGGTGGCATGCCGATGATGTGGGCGAACTTGTTCTGGATTTGGGGACACCCCGAAGTCTATATTGTTGTTTTACCGGCCTTTGGAATTTTTTCCGATGTCATATCAACCTTTGCTGGTAAGAAGTTGTTTGGTTACACAGCGATGGTTTGGTCGATGGTTTTAATTTCGGGCTTGAGCTTCTTAGTGTGGGTTCACCACTTCTTTACTATGGGGGCTGATGCGCCCGTGAACTCATTCTTTGCCGTATCAACCATGGCTATTGGGATACCAACAGGCATTAAAATCTTTAACTGGCTCGGTACATTATATAACTCAAAAATACGGTTTACCACTGCTCACTTGTGGGCATTAGCGTTTATTCCGAACTTTGTTGTTGGCGGTGTGACAGGCGTTATGTTAGCGATGGCACCTGCCGATTATCAGTACCACAACACCTATTTCCTAGTGGCGCACTTCCACAACGTGTTGATTGCTGGTACTGTGTTTGGTCTATTTGCTGGTTTCCATTACTGGTATCCAAAAATGTTCGGTCACAAGCTAAATGAAAAATTAGGGAAATGGGCGTTCTGGTTTTGGGTCATTGGTTTTAATGCTACATTCCTTCCGCAGTATTTTGTTGGTTTGATGGGCATGACCCGGAGAACTTATACTTATCCAGAAGGAATGGGTTGGACATCTTGGAACTTTGTCTCAACGATAGGTGCTTTCTTGATGGGCGTTGGTTTTATCATTCTCGTGTATGCCATTTATTACAGCATTCGGTATGGTGAACGTGATTTAACGGGTGATCCATGGGGTGGTCGCACACTGGAATGGTCAATACCGTCGCCCGCACCTGAATATAACTTTGCTAAGATGCCGAAAGTGGAAGGCATGGATGCATTTAAAATAATGAAAGATAAAGGCGAAGCGAATCATATTCATGAAGGACCCTTTCATGATATACACATGCCTGATGATTCAGGGCGACCGTTTATTATGTCTGTTGCTTTCTTCATTGCTGGATTTGGCTTTATATTTGGATGGTACTGGATGGGCATTCCAGGACTAGCAATTGTACTATTGTGTATGCTGCTTCGTTCGTTTGAGGATGATACGGGTCATCATATTCCAGCGGAAGAAGTCGCCGAAACTGAACATCTAAGGACAGGAGGTAACAAACATGTCTGATCATAGTACAACAATTGATCCTCATACGCCCTTGGAATATCAATCCGAAGATGGGCGATTGAAGATCTTCGGTTTTTGGATTTTCCTTGGCGCGGAAATTGTGTTATTTTCTTGTTTGTTTGCGACGTACCTCTTGTATCTTGACCATAATCCGATTGGCCCGACTCGTGATGAACTATTTGAAGTTAAAGCTTTTATGATTGAAACGCTGTTGCTATTAACGAGTAGTTTTACTTGTGGGTTGGCCACTTACGAATTACGTCGCGGTAATCTCAAGGGCATTATGATCTGGATGATTATAACGCTCATCCTGGGTCTTGGCTTCTTATACGAAGAGATTAGTGAATTTATCACCTATGTGCATGAAGGAGCTGCCATTACAACAGATGCTTTCTGGTCTGGCTTCTTCACTCTTGTTGGAACCCATGGTGCTCACGTATCACTCGGTATTTTGTGGGCAATAGGCGTATTAATCCAATTAGCAAGGTATAAATTGACGCCTGTCACGGCAAGAAAATTATTCATTGTGAGTTTATATTGGCACTTTCTCGATGTTGTCTGGGTGTTTATCTTTACGGCAGTTTATCTAACAGGGATGGTGTTATAGATGAGTACTGATGCACAGGCCCAAAATCCGTCACATGGGCACGAGGGTTTTCCATGGAAACACGTGATTGGATTCTTGCTTTCGATTGGTTTAACCTTTCTTGCGCTATGGCTGGTAATAGGGACATCGTTATCTACTGATATGACCATTGGGCTAATTGTTACACTCGCTATTTTTCAAGTGCTGGTTCAGTTATTGTTCTTCATGCACTTGACTGAGCGAAACGCAGCCTATCAAATCACAGCTATTGTTTTTGGTCTTTTTACCGCTTTTGTTATTGTCATTGGATCGATTTGGGTCATGTCGTTTGGTTATATGATGTAGGAGAAAGAACGGACAAAACACAGGGGGAGATTGTGATATGCCACAAATGAAAAATATGAACACTGAGTCTATATACGAAAGTAGCGAATCTCCATGGAGGCACGTGGTGGGGTTTGTCCTTTCGATTATATTAGCAGCTTTATCACTCTGGACAGTATTATATTCGGATGTTTCAATGAAATCCCTGGTGAGCGTGATCTCAATCTTCGCTTTCTTACAGGCTGTCCGGCAGTTGTTGTATGTCCGTTCACATCAATTAGAAAATGAAAGATAAAAAAAGCTCCTTTTCCATTTCGGAAAAGGAGTTTTTTATTGATAACTGCTTCGATTGTTGGGTTTTTCGCCCGACTTGACGATGTCTATAATCAACATGATCCAGCCCGCTTCTGAAATGACGAGACTACCGTAGAACAAGAACCATAGAAAAGAGAACGGTGCGGGTGCTATATCAAACATGGCTTCAAAAAAGTACAGCCACATACCTACAAGAAGAGCTGTTTGTACGATTGCAAGTGTTGTTTTTTTCAAATGGATAAATATAAATGGGGTTATTGTCGTTGCTAACATAAACATTAAAACAATTGGCATCGCATTCATCCCCTAATTTATTAAGTGTAAGTGTTTTCTTATTATTATTGTAACAAATTATCCTTAAAAATAACACAAAAAGTTCAAAATTTGTGCTTGACGATTTCGGATTTTATCTTGAGTCAATTTCATAAATGCTTATATTCATCATTGATCCGAACATTCGAACGGTCTAATGTATTAATGTTTGTCAATTCAGCGCATTAACATCGTTGATTGGAACGGCAGGCGGCGACTCCTGCGGGAATAGCATGAGTCTTGAGACCCCGCAATGCGAAGCATGAGGAGGCTCAAGCCATGCCCGCGGAAAGCGTCCGCCTAAAGTGGAAATCAACAGGCCAAGCACACTTACAAATGTTTGGGTTTTCTGCTTTAGTCTTGAATGATGAAATTGACTCACTTAGATTTAATTTTAAAGTTAAATTGATATTCACAAGTTTGATTATTAATGAATTTTAATGAATAAATATGATTATTTATGATTGAAAATGAAGGCGATTTCGTTGTATAGTTTTATAGGGAGAAATGAGGTGAGGCGATGCTAACACCGGAAAGACATCAAATGATTCTCAGAATTCTAGAGGACCATCAGGTTGCGACGGCTGGGCAGTTAGCTGAGGCGACATCGAGTTCAGCATCAACGATTAGGCGTGATCTTATACAGTTAGAGCAGGACAATCAATTGCGGCGTTTTCACGGCGGGGCGGAAAGGCTACGGACAAAGTCAGAAGAAGTATCTGTGACGGACCGGGCTGATCAATATACACAAGAAAAAATCATGATTGCTCGTCATGCAGCAGATCATGTGCAATCCGGATATTGCATTTATTTAGATGCGGGAACGACAACTTATCATATGATTGATCACTTAAGGGAAAATACTATTGTTGTGACTAACGGACTCACCCTCATTGAACGATGTGTCGAACGTGGGTTACAAACATACTTGATTGGTGGTCGGGTGAAAAATATTACGAAGGCCATGATTGGTCACGGTGCGCTAAACGCCTTGAATCAATACCGGTTCGATCAATGCTTTATCGGAATGAACGGATTGAGCCTAAAAGATGGGATGACGACGCCTGATCCGGAAGAGGCGCTGATTAAACAAACGGCACTTCAGTTATCAAACGAGCGCTATGTTTTGGCGGATCGTTCCAAATTTAACAAAACATCATTTGCACGTGTCGCTAATCTAGCGGCAGCTGCAATTGTGACGAATAGCGATGACAATGTTGAACACGCATTAACGGATTATCAAGATCAAACAAGAATAGAAGTGGTGACAGCATGATCTACACATGTACATTAAATCCATCTTTGGATTACTTTGTTGAAGTCGATCAATTTCGGTCTGGGACTTTAAATCGGATTGATGGTCAGGATAAAATGCCCGGCGGAAAAGGGATTAACGTTTCTCGGGTGCTTAGCAGACTCGATGTACAAAATTGCGCCTTAGGCTTTATTGGCGGTTTTACAGGTGACTTTATTCGCAGACGTCTGATTAGTGAGGGTGTGGAAAGTGACTTTAGTGAAGTCGATGATGATACCCGAATCAATGTGAAAGTCAAATCTGATGTTGAAACAGAAATTAACGGTATATCTCCGGTGATACCTGATGAAGCCGTGGAAGCTTTAATGCAAAAAGTGGCACAAATGTCGTCTGGTGATATTTTAGTGCTGTCAGGTAGCATCCCTGGAAACTTACCTGCAACTATATATCAGACGATCATGAAGGCAGCTTCAGACCAAGGGATCAAAACCGTTGTTGACACGTCAGGAAATGCGCTTGAAGCGTGTCTAGGTGAACAGCCTTTTCTCATCAAACCTAATGAACAAGAGCTTGGAGCACTATTTGATATTGATATACAGACGTCTGAAGAAGCGGTGTTCTATGCTAGACAATTGCTGGCACAAGGCGCACAGAATGTCATTGTTTCCCTCGGGGGTGCAGGGGCAATTTTTGTCAATGAGGAACACGCTATAAAAGCAACAACGCCACAAGGTGAATTAAAAAATTCAGTTGGTTCCGGTGATTCGCTTGTGGCTGGATTTTTGGCAAAATGGTCATCAACTAATGACGCCCATGAAGCGTTCCGTTATGGTGTGGCTGCTGGCAGTGCGACTGCATTCTCAGTCGATTTATGTCAGCAAAAGGCTGTGGATGATTTAGTTGAACAAGTCGGTATGGAACCGATCAATGGGGTAGGTGAATAATATGAAAATTACAGATTTATTAACAACAGATACCATTATTTTGGATCTAGAAGCAACCAATAAAGCTGATGTGATTGAAGAGCTTACGCAAAAGCTTGAAGGGGCCGGGAAGTTGAATAACCTTCAAGGCTATCAAGAAGCTATCAAAGCCAGAGAAGCAGAGAGTACAACAGGGATTGGTGAAGGTGTGGCGATCCCTCATGCGAAGACAGCCGCTGTCAAGCAGCCTGCTATTGCCTTCGGACGTAGTCAGCAAGGCGTTGATTATGATTCATTAGACGGGCAGCCGGCTCATTTGTTTTTCATGATTGCAGCAGGTGAGGGAGCGAACAACACTCATTTGGAAGCTCTGTCTAAGTTATCGACATTTTTATTGAAGGAAGATTTTCGCCAGGCTTTGTTAGCCGCTGACTCTAAGGAAGATGTCATCGAGTTGATTGGACTCAAGGAAAACGAAGACGCCGATGATGATGAAATGGAAACAGAGAGTAAGGAACACAAAGGGAAAATTCTTGCGGTAACAGCGTGTCCAACGGGTATTGCCCATACGTATATGGCAGCAGATTCGTTAAAAGAAAAAGCAGGTGAACTAGGGTATGACATTAAGGTGCAAACGAATGGTTCAACCGGTGTTAAAAATAAGCTGACGGATGAAGATATTAAGGATGCAATGGGGATTATCGTTGCTGCTGATACAAAAGTAGATATGGACCCTTTCATCGGTAAGCCTGTTGTTGAGGCGCCGGTAGCTGATGGCATTCGTCAACCCGAAGCATTAATTAATCAAATCACAACTGGGGAAGCGAACGTTTACCAAAACGGCCAGTCAAGTTATCAAGAAGAGATCGAAGAACAGAAACAAGAAAAGAAATCGAAACAGCCGGCTTTTTATAAGCATTTGATGAACGGGGTTTCCTTCATGCTGCCATTTGTTGTCGGCGGCGGGATTCTAACAGCATTGTCCTTTTTCTTCGGTATTCATTCAGCTGAACCTGATCAATATCCTGAACAGTTCAACTGGTTTGCTGATATATTAAAGAATGATATTGCCGGCCAAGCTATGTCAATGCTCGTTCCGATCTTAGCTGGCTATATTGCCTTTAGTATTGCGGAGCGTCCGGGTTTGGCGCCAGGTATTGTCGGCGGTTTAATGGCGGCTAGCAGTGGCGCTGGTTTTCTTGGCGGATTGATCGCCGGTTTTCTTGCCGGTTATGTCACTATCGGACTGAAACGTCTATTCGATCATCTGCCTGATATGTTAGATGGTTTGAAACCGGTGTTATTATTTCCGGTATTTGGTATCTTCATCACCGGTTTTTTGATGCATTATATTAACATTCCGGTAGAAGCAATTATGAATGGTGTGGAAAATTGGTTAAACAGTCTTGGAACAGGTAATCTTGTCATCATGGGCATTCTTCTCGGCGGGATGATGTCGATTGACATGGGCGGACCTATCAATAAAGCCGCATATGCTTTCGGTATTGCGATGATTACATCGGGAAATTATCACCCGATGGCGGCAATTATGGCGGGCGGTATGGTTCCGCCTTTAGGAATGGCTATTGCGACAACCTTCTTTGGTAAGAAATTCAATCAATCGCAGCGCAGTGCTGGTAAAACAGCCTACTTCCTTGGGGCTTCGTTTATTACTGAAGGGGCGCTTCCATTTGCGGCGGCTGACCCTATTCGTGTGATTATTTCAAGTGTCATCGGTTCAGCGCTAGCCGGAGGACTGTCCATGCTGTTCAATATATCACTACAAGCACCACATGGCGGTATTTTCGTAATATGGAGTGTTGGCGGCAGTTGGTTTATGTATGCCATATCCATTATAGTAGGCGCGATTGTGACTGGTATTATTTATGGCATATGGAAAAAATCAGAATAAACGGCTTGGGCGATGTCGATATGTGTCAATTTTTTTGTGACAAATGATGCATAACACTAGCATCATTTGAACAAAAAAGGCATAATGGATGTTGGATTGATTTTAGTCTATACTATAAGAAAGTATCATAAATGTTCAGTAAGGAGATTGTGTCTTATGTTAGAAAAAACATTTACAGTAACAAGTGAAACAGGTATTCATGCACGCCCGGCAACAACGCTTGTCAACAAAGCTGGTCAATTCAGCTCAGAAATAAAAATTCAACATAATGGTAAAGACGCTAACCTTAAATCAATTATGGGCGTCATGGCGATGGGTATCCAAAAGGATTCCGAAGTGACAATCAAAATCGATGGTCACGATGAAGAAGATGCTTTGGCTGCAATTGAACAAGTGATGAAAGATGAAGGTTTGGGGGAGTAATTCATGCCTGAGCAACTCACTGGAATTGCTGCTTCATCAGGCATCGCAATCGCCAAAGCATTTGTAATGGAAGATGCGGCGTTAGACACTAGCGCCAAGTCAATTACGGATGCTGATAGTGAAATCAAGCGATTAGATGATGCTGTAGCGACATCGAAAACGGAATTAGAAGCCATTAAGGAAAAGGCGCGAGAAAATATGGGCGACGAACAGGCGGAGATCTTTGCCGCCCATCTTCTCGTGTTACAAGATCCAGAGTTTCTTGATGCCGTTAAGGATAAAATAGGGAACGAACAAGTCAACGCTGAAGCAGCAACAAATGATGTCGCTAATATGTTCATCAGCATGTTTGAGAACATGGATAATGAATATATGAAGGAACGCGCAGCCGATATTCGAGATGTATCTAAACGAATGATTAGTCATCTTATGGGTGTGACTTTTGCAACACCAGCAAGTATCACAGAAGAAGTCGTGGTTGTTGCCAATGATTTAACACCATCCGACACGGCTCAATTGAATAAGCAATATGTGCAAGGCTTTGCCACGAACATTGGCGGCCGGACGTCACACTCAGCGATCATGTCCCGTTCCATGGAAATTCCGGCGGTTGTCGGGACCAAGGACATCACAGACAAGGCCAGCCATGACACTTTGGTCATTATTGACGGCCTTGATGGTCATGTGATTGTTGACCCATCGGAAGAACAGTTAGCCGAGTATCGTCAAAAGCAAGCGGACTATGAAGCGCAGAAAGCTGAATGGGCCAAGCTTAAGGATGAGGGCACGGTGACACAAGATGGTCACCAAGTTGAGCTTGTTGCAAATATCGGTAACCCTGATGATGCTGATGGGGCATTGAATAATGGTGCTGAGGGTATCGGTCTATACCGGACGGAATTCTTGTACATGGGCCGCGACCAATTGCCGACTGAAGATGAACAATTCGATGCATACAAAGCCGTTCTTGAAAAAATGGATGACAAGCCGGTTGTGATCCGGACATTGGATATCGGCGGCGACAAGGAATTGTCGTATCTTGACATGCCTGAGGAATTGAACCCATTTCTTGGTTATCGTGCGATTCGTCTTTGTTTAGATCAACAAGAAATTTTCCGAACGCAGCTGCGAGCGTTATTGCGTGCCAGTGTTTACGGTAATTTGAAAATCATGTTCCCGATGGTTGCAACGTTGGATGAATTGCGTCAAGCGAAAGCAATCTTGAATGAAGAGAAAGACGCGCTTGCTGCGAGCCACATTGACGTTTCTGACAACTTTGAGGTCGGCATGATGGTCGAAATTCCATCCACTGCTGCGATGGCTGACATCTTTGCTAAGGAAGTTGATTTCTTCAGCATCGGCACCAATGATTTGATTCAGTACACATTGGCGGCTGATCGGATGAACGAACATGTATCGTACTTGTATCAACCGTTTAACCCAGCGATTTTGCGCTTAATCGACCGTGTCATCCAAGCGGCCCACGCCGAAGGCAAATGGGCTGGCATGTGCGGTGAGATGGCTGGCGAAGAAAAAGCGGTACCGTTGTTACTCGCTCTTGGTTTGGACGAGTTCAGCATGAGTGCAACCTCCGTGTTGCCAGCGCGCAGCCAACTGCGTGGTTTGAACCGCGAAGACGCTGCCAAGCACCGTGACACGATTTTAAATATGGGTACAACTGAAGACGTCGTTTCTTTCGTTGAAGAGACGTTTATTAAGTAAAAAAAGACGGCCTGATCAGGTCGTCTTTTTATATTTCATGGGTGAAAGCGCAATTCTGTGTAAAAAGAGCGCAATTCGATGTGATAACGCCGCAATTCCGTTTAAGAAGAGCACAATTCCATGTTAAAACAGCGCAATCATAGCTTACATCTCGGGTGTACAAGCTCACAAAACGTGGTATAATGAACATAGAAATAGCTATATTGAATATAATAAAAAAGGCCGCCGGTGCTGGTACACCGGACGGCCGGCAATAGTCAGTTCCCCTACAAAGGGGGACGGCGCAGGAGCAAGGAAATAGACCTCACCCGAGCCGGACACTCAAGGGGGTCTATTTCTTTTGCTAATTATAACATAATGCAGGGCTGAAGATACATCTGATTTAGGATGCGCTTCCATTTTTGTGTATTATGGTCTATTCACTTTCTAGCCACTCATCTATAATAGACTTGACACCTGCTTTATTAGCTGCCTTCATTAAGTAATCTAAATCCATGATTTCCTGGTCTGCTTTATGAATTTGATAAAGGCGCTCTGCCCACTCGTAATCATCTGCCCATTCAGGATTTTTAGGATGGGAAACGACTGCTGATTCTAATCGATGGATAATGATATCTTCAATCCCAATAACAAAGATATTTCGGCCACTTTGTAGTTCTAAGAGGAGAACTTTGTCGCCATTCCCTTCTAGAAAGTTATCCGGTATTTCAATCGAAATTTCTAATTCTTCGTTATACCAGCTGCGACCTTCCTTCTTGAAATCTAATTCCTTTGTTAATAATGCGTCAATTTTGTCTCTGCCATCACAAATTAAATCGATATCATATGTGGTGTAGTTATTACGCGTAAAAACTTCAACTGATAAGCCACCGACAATGACGGGCCTGATGCCATCCTGTTGGAGAAAGTCTGTTAACAGAGCACACATCTCAAGCATTCTTTCGTGTTTGGGCAAGCTTATCAAATGTTTAACTTCCGTTTTCAACTCATTCAGTGTAATCATAATACATCGTTCGCTTTCCGATCATTTTCATTTTGCCTTCCCGCTTGGCTCTTTCAATAGTTGCCTTGGTGATCTTTGTTAATGCAGCTCGCTCATCCATTGAACGGGGTCTCTTACGACGAATACGCGGTTGATTCACACGGGCATCCCGTAATGCTGCGTTGACTTTTTGGCGGTTCCTTTTAATGTTGTCTTCAATTTGAGTGATTTTTACTGAGCGCATGTAAGCACCACCTTGGCTTTCATTTCTCATGTTCATTCTATATTATCTTTATTATTATATCCATAATCAGAGTTTTTAGTGTTTAGAATATTATTTCTTCTATTGTAGAAATGGTCTTGAAGTTGGTCGCTGTGCTTTAGCGTGGGTGTACAAGCTCACAAAACGTGGTACAATGAACATAGAAATAGCTATATTGAATATAATAAAAAAGGCCGCCGGTGCTGGTACACCGGACGGCCGGCAATAGTCAGTTCCCCTACAAAGGGGGACGGCGCAGGAGCAAGGAAATAGACCTCACCCGAGCCGGATACTCAAGGGGGTCTATTTCTTTTTTTTAATGAAAAGCGACAGTATGGCCACGCCAAGAGATGCCGCAGTTAAGGACATCATAATGATTTGGTAAACTGTCATTAAGGCGTCACCCCCCTTTTGTTCCCACATTCGCAGGGCACAACAATCAACCGGGAGTGCGCCGACCCACCTTGAGAAAACTAACTATTGTTCATTTGATTATAACATAACCCAAGACTGAACTTACACCAAGTTGTGGAAATTTGTTTGTTGAGTAGGGAATGTACTTTAAAACAAAAGGATTTTTAACATCCAATAACGGGTGCGATCACTCCGGAAAAATTGTAAAATGGATATGGAATGTAGCATTTAAAAGGAGCCTGTCTATGGATGAGATCACATTAACGATTCTTGAGACGAGTGATGTTCACGGTAATGTCTTTCCAATCAATTATGGTACGAATCAGCATGCAGATGTAGGATTGGCTAAAATATCGACATTGATTAAACAGGAGAAAGCCAAAAATGAAGCCACATTAGTTTTGGATAATGGTGATGTGATTCAAGGGACGCCGTTCACATATCATTATGCACGTATGAACAATAATCAAGAGAACCCGATGACACTTGCCATGAATCAGATAGGCTATGAGGCCAGTGTCTTTGGCAATCATGAATTCAACTATGGACGGGATTTGCTTGATCGCACTGTGCAGGCATCACAATTCCCGTGGCTAGCGGCGAATATTGTGGATGACACAACCGGCGAACCGTTCTACGGACAGCCTTATATCATTAAAACATTCCCGTCAGGCTTAAAGGTGGCAGTTCTAGGACTGACGACTCAATATATCCCGAACTGGGAGCAGCAAGACCATATTCAAGGCATGGAATTTAAAGATGTTGTCGTGACCGCGAAGACGTGGGTGCCTTACATAAAAGAACAAGAAACGCCTGATGTCATGATTATTTCCTATCATGGCGGGTTTGAACGGGACTTAGATACAGGTGAGGCAACGGAGAAGCTTACAGGCGAAAACCAAGGCTACCAATTGTGTCAAGAAGTTGAGGGGATAGATATCCTTTTGACCGGTCATCAGCATCGTCTCATTGCTGATCAAACGATCAATGGCGTGACTGTGCTTCAGCCGGGAAATAACGGGATTGTTTTAGGAAAAGTGATCGTTGACTTAGCTCATGACGGTGACAAGTGGAAGATTGTGGACACACAGTCACAGCTACTGTCAACCGGGGGTGTAAATCCCGATCAGACCATTTTAGAGACTGTCACATCATATGAACAAGCAACGCAGGCGTGGCTTGACCAGCCTATCGGAACTATTAAAGGTGACATGGTCGTCCATGATCCGCTGGCGATCCGGTTGCAAGACAATCCATTGATTGAATTTATTAATCAAGTCCAGATGGATGTGGCCGGTGTTAACATTTCGCATACCGCTTTGTTCAACAATGATTCGCCCGGATTTCCGAGCCATGTGACCATGCGTGATGTTGTTTCCAATTATATCTATCCGAACACGTTACAGGTGATCCGTATCAGCGGTCAAGATATAAAAGATGCGTTAGAGCAATCGGCGACTTATTTTAAACAGTACAACGGCAGTGATATTGAAATTAATGAACGGTTCACGACCCCGAAGCCGCAGCATTATAATTATGACATGTGGGAAGGGATTGATTATACCATCGATATTCGTCGTCCTGAGGGT
Organism: Tuberibacillus sp. Marseille-P3662; assembly: GCF_900178005.1. Lineage (NCBI taxonomy): Bacteria > Bacillati > Bacillota > Bacilli > Caryophanales > Sporolactobacillaceae > Tuberibacillus > Tuberibacillus sp. Marseille-P3662. The sequence goes on from NZ_FXBS01000005.1 coordinate 228,543, forward strand.
GAGCGCATCACGCAGTTGGATTATCAAGGCGCCCCCGTACAAATGAACGAAACCTATGATGTTGTCATGAATAATTATCGTGCGGGTGGCGGTGGCGACTATTTAATGTATAAGGATAAGCCTGTGATCAAAGACATTCAGACTGATATGTCTGAGCTGATCGCTAACTATATTTTAAGACACAAGGAAATCGAAGCCACGGTTGATGGTAATTGGAAAGTGATTTATTAGGAGAGGATTGTTATGACTGCCATTTTGGAGAATGATTGGCAAAACCACGTCGGCTCCGAGTTTGAAAAAGACTATTACCAGAAATTACGGGTGTTTTTAAAGCAGGAATATGCTCGTATGCCGGTGTACCCTGACATGTACGATATTTTTAATGCGCTTCACTATACGACCTATGAAAACACTAAAGTGGTTATTATTGGACAGGACCCTTATCATGGTCCGGGACAAGCGCACGGTCTTAGTTTTTCCGTTCAGCCCGGGGTCAAGCAACCCCCTTCCCTGCAAAATATTTTTAAAGAGATGCAATCGGATCTGGGCCATTCGATACCGAACCATGGTTGCTTGACGAGTTGGGCGAAATCAGGTGTACTATTGTTGAACACGGTATTAACGGTTCGTCAGGGCACACCGAATGCCCACAAAGGCATGGGCTGGGAAACGTTCACGGATACCGTCATAAGCAAATTAAATGCAAGAGAGCGTCCAGTTGTGTTTATACTATGGGGTAGGAATGCGCAAGCAAAAAGCACGCTGATCACTTCCCCGCAGCACTTAATTATTAAGTCGCCGCACCCGAGCCCATTTTCAGCCAATCGGGGCTTTTTCGGCAGCCGCCCGTTTTCACGGACGAATGCTTTTTTACGAGAGAACGGTATTGAGGAAGTGGATTGGCGGCTCACAAATCTTTAAGAAAACCAGAGGAGGATTACCGCATGTCACTGAGTCTTGATAGTACAGTGAAATTGAATAATGGTGTCGAGATGCCATGGTTTGGTCTTGGTGTCTACAAAGTGGAAGACGGAAAAGAAGTACATACAAGTGTCCAATCAGCCTTGCAGAACGGCTATCGCGCAATTGATACCGCATCCTTCTATCAAAATGAAGAAGGCGTTGGTCAAGCGATTAAAGCCTCTGGTGTTCCACGCGATGACATATTTGTAACCACTAAAGTTTGGAATGATGAGCAAGGCTATGAATCAACATTAGAAGCCTTTGAAAATTCTAGAAAGAAACTTGGACTGGATGTGATTGATCTTTACCTCATCCACTGGCCTATTAAAGGCAAGTTCAAAGACACTTGGCGCGCAATGGAGAAACTCTATAATGACGGTAAAGTTCGGGCCATTGGCGTTAGTAACTTCAAAGTTCACCATTTAGAAGAGCTTTTAGCTGATGCCACCGTTAAACCAGTGATTAACCAAATTGAGTTGCATCCACGCCTTACCCAGGAAGACGTTCGGGAGTTTTGTCAGAAAAACGAGATTCTCGTTGAAGCTTGGAGCCCGTTGATGCGCGGCAAAGTCTTTGATGATCCTGTCATCGAGTCATTAAGTAAAAAATATAATAAATCACCGGCGCAAATTATTTTGCGGTGGGATTTACAGAGTAACATTGTCACCATTCCAAAATCCGTTCATGAAGAACGCATCAAGCAAAATGCCGATATCTTTGATTTTGAGTTATCTCAAGAAGATATTGAACAAATTGATGCGCTCAATCGTGATGAACGCGTGGGTCCTGATCCAGATAACATGAGTTAATAAGTAAAAAGCTGCCTCAAACATTGAGGCAGCTTTTTACTTAGCCTTGAATATGTTCAGTGACCTCACTTAGTGAACATAAAACTCTGCAACATAGACCACATTAGACTTATAGACGAAAACAGCTATGGCCAAAGGAGGCATCACCATGAAAGCAGTCGTGATTAATCAATATGGCGGCAGGGACAAACTCATGATGGCACGTTATCCAAAGCCGATGCCGAAAGCTGATGAGGTATTAATTGAGATGTACGCCACATCCATTAATCCAATTGACTGGAAAGTGCGCGAAGGTCATTTACAAGAACGGCTCAAGTTTGCCTTTCCCATCATTTTAGGTTGGGATGCTGCGGGGGTTATTAGTGACGTCGGTTCGGGCGTTCATGACTTTGAAGTGGGTGACCGTGTTTTTACACGTCCACCGACAACGAACCGGGGAACATATGCTGAATATATTACCGCTCCTGCTGATCTGGTCACAAAATTACCTGATAAGATCAGTTTTAACGAAGGGGCCTCGATTCCGTTAGTTGCACAAACTGCGTGGCAATGTTTATTCGACTTTGCGGATATGAAGGCAGGGGAGCGTGTCTTGATTCACGGCGGCGCTGGCGGCGTGGGCAGTATGGCTATCCAAATTGCTAAAAGCTACGGTGCTGAAGTGATCGCCACAGGGAGCAGCGAAAGCCAAGATATCATTGAGCAACTTGGAGCCGATCAATTCATCAATTATCGGACGCAGACATTTGAAAATGACGTTGATTCGGTAGATATTGTGCTTGATACGATCGGCGGTGAAACCCAATCACGTAGCTTTGATGTGTTAACATCCGGCGGTCGTCTCGTCTCCATTGCCCAGCCGCCCGATGAGAAAAAAGCGAAGTCGAAAGGAATTAAGGCCGGTTTTGTCTGGCTTGAACCTGATGGAGAGCGACTCAAGCGCTTGGCTTTCATGCTGGAAGATGATCAGCTCAAACCTTTGATCGCCAAGACATTTCCTTTCTCTGAAGAGGGGATGCAGGAAGCCCATCACATGAGTGAGGAAGGGCATGCAAAAGGGAAAATTATCATTGAAATCAGATCGGAAACATAATAGAGCATCGTTGGTGCCACACTAGGCCTAAAAGCGAGGTGTGTGAAAATGGCAAAGAACAATGAATGGAAGCATTCTAAGGATAAAGATGCGGAACCAAGTATCGCTCCGGGCATGGATGATCAAGAAGAATTAGAAGCGGATGCTTCCAAGAAAGAAGTGGCAAAGGGGGCCTCCACGCGGGTAACCCACTTATCCTATGATGAAGTTGGGCCAAGCGATGAGGAATAAGCTAATGGGGGAGCCCCTATTAGCTTATTCTATGTCCAATGTGTGTTCAGAAGGTGGCCGTTTAGGGCCGCGGATGTCTAAAATGCCGTTTTGATAGCGCGCTCTGGATGTCCGTTTATTAGCCGCGTAAGGTAGCTGAACGACACGCTCGGAGCGATGATACTGCCGTTCGCGCCGGTAATAATCGTTGCTTTCATTGTGTTTTTTGACGTCGTGACGGTTCGTTACAGTGATTTTTAGTCGCTCACCGACAATATCAACATGAATGTCCTCTTTTTTGATGCCCGGTAATTCGGCCTTAACAACCCATTCCTTGTCATTTTCATAGAGATCCACCGGAATATAGGTATCCCGTGAATGCTGCCTGAAAAAACCGTCAATGGAGTCAAGAATATTTCGATAAGGTTCATTATAGAAAAATTCATCAATTTGATTTAATAAACCACCCTCAAAGTCTGATCTATCTCGTTTTTTCAAGCGATAATCCTTATCTTCTCCCATTTGTGCTCCTCCTTTTCAATGGAATGCCGTCATTTATAGGATATGATGGGGTGGCCTGCTTGGAAATAGGCATTCGTTTGCTTTTTGATCATAAAAAAGACCCCGCAGATTTAATCCTGCGAGGCATATATAATATAGGGGGTCACAAAAATGGGAAGTACTATAATGGTCGACAGTGTCGACTATATTTATACTTCAATTCTTAAGGTGACTCTTCCTTGGGAAAAAAGCGCTGTTTTTGAAAGTAGGCATTTCGTTCTATAGTGTAGAAAAGCAGATGATTTTAAGTTATCTTATGATTTAACATGGTTAAAAGAGTGAACTTAAGTACATAAGGAGTATCAGTGGAATGAAAGATGAGGAAACACAGAATCGCAAAGCAGAACATATTGATATCGCAGTTGAAAAAGATGTTAACGCCAAGACAATGACAACGGGCTTTGAACGTTATCATTTTCGCCACAGAGCCTTACCTGAACAAAACTTTAAAGACATTGATCTCTCAGCTGTCTTTCTTGGTAAATCAGTGGTAACCCCTTTTGTTGTCAGCTCTATGACGGGTGGCACCGAGAAAGCTGGATTAATTAATCAACGGTTGGCACAGGCAGCAGAAAAAAGAGGCTGGGCAATTGGCACAGGATCGATTCGGGCGGCACTTGAATCAGAGAAGGTCGCCTATACCTATCAAATCCGGCCATTAGCACCTAGCGTCCCCATCTTCTGTAATCTTGGCGCTGTTCAATTGAACGCGGGCTATGGCCCCAATGAATGCCAGAGAGCTGTTGAATTGATGGATGCAGATGGATTGGTATTGCACTTGAACAGTCTGCAGGAAGTCATTCAACACGAGGGGGACACAGATTTTGCTGGATTGTTAAGTAAAATTAATGATCTATGCAAAGAGCTAGAGGTGCCTGTCGGTGTTAAGGAAGTTGGCTGGGGCATTGACGGGCCAACGGCCAAGCGTCTATTCACGGCTGGTGTTAGTTTTATAGATGTCGCCGGAGCAGGTGGTACGTCGTGGTCCGAAGTTGAAAAAAGCCGGACACAAGATCCTGTCAAAGCGCGTGCCGCTGAGGCCTTTTCGGGATGGGGGATACCGACGACAACTTGTATCGTTGATGTCTGTCGCCGTAATCCGGGGAGGCATGTGATTGCGAGCGGTGGATTGCGAACAGGTCTTGATGCAGCCAAAGCGATTGCCTTAGGAGCCGGTCAAGCGGCGTTTGGACGATCCATTTTAAAATCGGCCGTTGTGTCGGAAGAAGCTTTAGCTGAGACCATGGCTGTGAAGGAGATGGAATTGAAAATGGCGATGTTCGGCATCGGCGCCACCAACCTTGAAGATCTGCAGAACACGGATCGATTGATTGTCCAAGGTGAAGGGAAGACAAAATCACCTTTCTAGACAGGAAATCCCCTTTTAGCAGCGAATAGGTCTGTAAGAGTATCTATATTTTAACGAAAAGGCTATGTTCAAGGTCATTCGTTTAACAAGTCAACGAAAAAGGGGACATGGAAATGACAGTGGATCATCAACCCATTATTGGTTTTATTGGCACAGGCGTTATGGGCCAAGGTATGGTTTCGAATTTGTTGCAAAATGGCTATCAAGTCAATGTCTATAACCGCACACGGTCAAAGGCTGAACCGCTTATAGAAAAAGGAGCAATCTGGCGTGATACCCCACAAGAAGTGGCGGAAAATGTGGATGTCACGATTACAATTGTCGGTTATCCAGACGATGTTGAAGCCGTTTACCTTGAGGATGGCATTCTTGATGCAGCGGCAGAAGGGTCCATTGTAATCGATATGACGACATCATCGCCTCAATTAGCGGAAAGCATCGCTGAAGCGGCTCGAAAGAAAGGGATTGCGGCGTTAGATGCACCCGTTTCCGGAGGTGATGTCGGTGCGAGAAATGGGAAGCTGTCCATTATGGTTGGCGGTGACGCTGAAGTGTATGAAGCATGCCTTCCGATCTTCCAAGCAATGGGCGAGAATATTGTTCACCAAGGCCCTGCTGGAGCTGGCCAGCATACGAAAATGGCCAATCAAATCAAGATCGCCTCTAATATGATCGGGGTTTGTGAAGCGATGGCTTATGCTGAAAAGGCAGGTCTTGACCCTGATACCGTATTACAAAGCATCAGCTCAGGAGCAGCTGGCAGTTGGTCGCTATCAAATCTTGCGCCGAAAATGATCAATAATGATTATGCGCCGGGTTTTTATGTGAAACATTTTATTAAAGATATGACGATTGCGTTAAATAGCGCAGAGAAAATGGGATTGCTTACTCCCGGCCTTTCCTTGGCAAAACGATTATACGAGGAACTCGCTGAATCAGGTGAAGGTGACAGCGGCACCCAAGCATTATACAAGAAATATAAAGAGCAAATGCACACCGTCTAGGTTGTGGTCAAAAGAAATACCATAATGCAAAAAAGCAGAACAATCATTAGAGGTTGTCCCCAAAATGAGGGACAGCCTTTTTCTTATTTGCGGATTGAGCGTTCCTTACTTTTATTCATGTTCCATAAACAATCAAGGTAACCATTTTTGATGAAATTTTGACGGTGAAGGTCTTCGTTTTATTATTGTATAGTAAATGTGGCATAATATAAGTATTATGGAAGTTCGTTAAAGGATGGTTGCCCATGGATGAATCGGGTATCACGCAGTGGTCCATTCAAAAATATCACGCAACGGATGTCACTGATCAGCTGGATTGGGTTGTGGAAGAATCACCGGTGACGGTCATTGTTAACGGTGAAGCATTTGCCACTTTATTGTGCTCGCCGACACATTTGCCGGAACTGGTCACGGGTTTTTTGGCGTCGGAAGGTGTGATTCAGTCAGCTACGGAGATTGAGACGATCACTTTTAATGACGCCCAAGGATTTGCGTATGTTGCGCTCAGCAAACCGCTTCCGGATGTGATTGATTATTCCAAACGTGTGGTAGGGTCTTGTTGTGGGAAGAGCCGCCAATTTTACTTTCAAAATGACGCTAAGACTGCTAAAACAATCATGAGATCGACAAATGTTTCTGTGCAAACGTGTTACGCTTTGATGGCTCAACTACAGAAGCGATCGGAGACGTTTGCCTTAACCGGTGGTATGCACAACGCTGCTTTAGCCGTAGAAGACCATCTTAAGGTGGTTCGTGCTGATATTGGGCGCCATAACGCACTCGATAAAATCTATGGGTATTTATTAAATCACAACCTCCGCCGCCACCAAGCGGTTATTGTATTCAGCGGTCGAATCTCCTCGGAGGTATTATTGAAAATTTCCAAAATGGGGATTGGGATGATCATTTCAAAGTCCGCCCCCAGCCATTTGGCACTAAAATTGGCTGATGACTTAAATATTACGATTGTTGGTTTCGTGCGTGATCATAAGCTTAATGTCTATACACATCAAGAACGGATCAACGTTTCGTCTAAAGGATGATGATAAATGCAAGACTCTAATATAAAAGCGGATAAAGAAACGTTCTTGGCACCTTGCCCTAAAACAGCCAACTGCGTCTCATCAGAGCATCAAGACTTAAACCGGCGGATGATGCCGGTGTCTTTTGATGGGGCGACAACTGAAGAAGCCATGGAGTATCTCGTTGATATCCTTTCTGGTCTGCCGAAAACAACCATTGAAAAACAGGAACATCACTATATCCATGCCGTGGCAAAGACAACCGTAATGGAATTTTACCATGATGTTGAATTTTATTTGGACGAGGCGGCCAAGCAAGTTCATTTTCGTTCAGCTTCACGGATTGGTTTGACCGATTTTGGGACAAACAAACGGCGTTTGCAAGCCATTATTGCCCGTTTCTTGCGTAAAATGATGGCCAATAAACAGGGCGATTAAAAGCGGGCGCCGGTTATTTCCATTTATATTATCCGCGTTATCGCACATATTGATAACGAGGGGTGATAATATGTTTGAACATATGTCCTTGTTCCCGTTAACATTGGAAGAATCCCTTGACGATGAGGGACATGATCGTTATGACGTTTATGTTAATGATGATTTTGTTGGCATCAAGTCATTGATGGCGACCAACGATCGTATAGATGATTTGAATGAATTTCTGCAAGAAGAAGGTTTTCAACATTTTAATACTGAGGCATCAGGTGGCCATTTTCATATTCAATCGGAGAACGAAGCTAATGTTGATTCGATGAAGGATGTGCTGCATGTCTATTTACAAAGCCGCTGATGATTCAGCGGTTTTGCTTTTCAGCGTCGCTCAATGTTTTGTCAAAAAAGCTTGCTTCTGACCGTTGCCATTTATGTTAATGTGGTGACAGGAGAACGTCAATACATACATTGTTCGTTTGGAGGTTTGATAAAGGATGTTGAAACTTTTTACGGTACTTGGAAGTATTAATGCTTTTTTAGCGGTTGCTTTAGGTGCATTTGGTGCTCATGCGCTCAAGGATGTTTTAACTGATCAGTATGAATCCATATGGAATACAGCGGTGCAATATCATATGATGCACGCGGTGGGTTTAATTTTAATTGGCGTGTTGTCAGAAAAAGTGGCTGGACAAGGTATGATGCAGTGGGCAGGCTGGTTAATGTTTGCCGGCATTATTTTCTTTTCTGGAAGCTTATATGTCCTTAGTGTGACACAGATATCAAAATTGGGTGCGATTACACCCATTGGCGGAATAGGCTTTTTAGCGGCATGGTTGCTCGTGATTATTGCTTTTATCAAATAAAAACCTCAGCGTGAGCTGAGGTTTAATCACCCGTTTGCGGTTGAATCGGGTATGTGTAGTTAATGGGCCCTTGGAAGGTAACATAGTCAAGATAGATCAGGGGTATTAAATAACGCATGCCGGTTTTCCTGTCACTAATAACAACGTGGTCGCGGCCGGCGGCTTCGATTTCGCCGCGGAAAACCTTGGCATTCCACTCTTCATTGTTTTCAAATGTTGTGTAAATGGTCGCTAATTTACCGGCATTTTGCCGCAAAATATTTTCGATGTACGATTGTTCTCGAACCTGTTGCGTTGGAGGCGTTGGCATCCCCGTTCCTGGAGAAGGAGAAGGCCATCCTTGCCCCATACCACCTTGCATTTGCGGACTAGGCATACCTGTTCCGTATCCTGGATAACCCTGCGGAAAGCCGCCTGCACCTTGTGACGGTGGTGTCATGCCTTGCCCGAATTGACCGGGTTGCGGTGTTTGAGGCATTGTACCTTGCCCGTTTTGACTGGGTTGAGGTGCCTGTGGCATTGCACCTTGCCAATTTTGACCGGATTGTGATTGTGGTGCTTGCCAATTTTGAGTGGGTTGCGGCGACGGTCCTTGCCAACTTTGGCCTTGCCCTTGCCCAGATCCTTGGTTTTGTGCCATTAATCATTCACTCCTTATAAATTAATAGATGCCGGGACAAACGCTTGCACTTGTTCTGTAAAAACAATGGGATTTATAGCGCCCGGCATTCCATTGTCCGAACCATTGACTTCGACACTCTGCACCTTCAGCAGGCGCATAGAAATATAGTGAGTAGCTTGCAGGGTGATAGCGATTACCTTTAATCGCCTTACGTGCTAGACGTATTTCTTTATCCCTTGCTCTTTGGTAAAAGTAACCATGTTGTGTTGCTTCAAAGCCCCCGGGAGATTGATAGACCATTTCCGATATGTTATTGACATTAGCAAAGTCCAAACAATCACCGCGGACACGATTGACGCCGGCATTGCCGACCATAAGCATCCCAAGCTGACCATCGCCTTCAGCCTCGGCCCGCATGAGTCTTGCCAGCAGTTTGACGTCTTTTTCTGTACTTTTTATAACCGCCACTTGAGCCACCCCCTGTTGTGAACTCAATAAACACTCTATGCCCATTCCTATGAATGGGTGTCAAAAATATGAGGAAAAAATTCGTCGAAAAAAATCCCTGATGTTGTTCACCGTGAACAACATCAGGGATTTTGATTTAATCGACCGCCATCAGTGCGTCGAAGCGTTCTTTATTCAATAATGAACCGATATAGAAACTACCGAATTCCGCATAGCGGGCGCTGACTTCATCAAACCGCATTTCGTAGACAAGCTTTTTAAATTGTAATACATCATCAGAATACAATGTCACGCCCCATTCCCAATCATCGAATCCGATGGAACCTGTGATAATTTGTTTGATCTTTCTGGCGTATTTTCTTCCGGTCATGCCGTGTGCTTTCATCAATTCGCGCCGATCGTCCATAGGTAGTGTATACCAATTATCGTTGCCTTCGCGACGCTTGTCCATCGGATAAAAACAGAAATACTGAGCTTTCGGGAGGATCGGATATAACCGGGCTCTCGTTTTTGGATCGTCGTAAGGATCAGATCCATCATCGGGTGCCATGTAATTGCCGAGTTCAACAACAGAGAAATAGGAATACGTTGGCACTGTCAATTCGGCTAATCGCGTCTTATTAAAAGCTGTCTCAATATCATTTAATTCGTCCATGGTTGGGCGTAGCCACATCAAAGCGATATCAGCTTTTTGCCCAATAATAGAATAAAAAGAGTAACTGCCGTTTTTATTTTGCTGAACAACATCCCATGCATCTAAAAATTGATAGAACTCTTGCAGGGCTGCTGTACGCTCATCACTGCTCAAACGTTTCCATGCGCTCCAGTCAATCGCACGAAAATCATGCAGGCAATACCAACCATCTAAGGTTTGAGCTGCTTCAACCATATATATGCACTCCTTTGTTCGAGTCATTTCATTCCATCTTTACTATACCATATAACTTTTATATCATGGAAATGAGCGGGTTACGGTTTGTCGAGTTGTCACTCGTTTGCCATATTTTGTGCGGATAATAGACATTTATAAGTGAAACGTTGTCAACCGTTTATCAATTAAACAACAAGGTGTATCCTTAGAGAAGAAGAAAGAAGGGGGTCACAAGAAGTCATGGCTTCATTATTTGAAGAAATGAAAGTTGAATTAAAAGAAACGAGGCCGAAAATTGTTTTTCCGGAAGGATCAGATAAGCGGGTCGTGGATGCTGTCATCCAACTTGCGCGTGACAAGGTGGTTTACCCACTATTAATTGGCGAGCGTTCCGAGTTAGATGAAGACGTCTTGCGCTTGGAGAATGAAGGGCATCTCGAGATTCGTCACGTTAAGGACGACGATGTGTCTGATGAATTGGTACAAGCCCTCGTTGAACGCCGTAAGGGTAAAACAGATGAAGCGACGGCGAAACAATGGATTCAGGATGAGAACTACTATGGTACGATGCTTGTATATACTGGTCAGGCGGATGGCCTGGTGAGTGGTGCCGCCCATTCTACAGCGGACACCGTTCGTCCAGCTTTACAGATTATCAAGACGAAGGAAGGCGTCAAAAAGACATCGGGAGCTTTTATCATGGTTAAAGATGATGAAAAGTTGGTCTTTTCGGACTGCGCGATTAATATTGCGCCGGATAGTCAAGATTTAGCGGAAATCGCAGTTGAAAGTGCTAGTACAGCCAAGGCATTCGACATAGATCCCCGCGTCGCCATGCTAAGTTTTTCAACCAAAGGTTCCGGACAAGGGCCTGAAGCAGACAAGGTCGTCGAAGCGACCCGGTTAGCACAAGATAGGGCCCCGGAATTGCCGATTGACGGTGAGTTTCAATTTGACGCTGCCTACGTGACCGATGTTGCAGAGAAAAAGGCCCCTGACTCTGAGTTAGCCGGTCATGCCAATGTGTTTGTCTTTCCAAGCTTGGAAGCGGGTAATATTGGCTATAAAATGGTTCAGCGCCTTGGCGGCTATGATGCGGTAGGGCCGGTTTTGCAAGGCTTGAATAAACCGGTCAATGATTTATCGCGCGGTTGTTCTGCGGAAGACGTTTATAAATTGGCGCTTATTACAGCGACGCAAAGTATTGCGAAATAAAAATAAAGGTAAAAGCCCCGGGAGCATATGTGGCTTCCGGGGCTTTTTATGTACATATATTTACATGTGTCTTTACACATGATTTTTATTATGTAATAATAATCATGACATGATCTTGTGTATGATTTCACAAAGGGGGAAGGGATTCTATAATGACAAGACAAAGTGTTTTTTGGGGAGTGGTTGTTGTATTGTTGGTGTTATTAGCCTATACCATCCCTTATACGTTGCTTCGAAGCATCAGTGCTTGGTATGGGAGTTTTCTCTTTTGGGCCGTCATTGGTGCTTTGATTATTTTCGCTAATGTCATGATCACGAAAGCATGGGGGGATCACGATGAATCCTGAGTTGGTATGGTGGGCGCTTGCTGGTTATATCGTGTTGGCCTTGTTCGTGGCTTGGGGGTCGCGTAAAGGTACACAAACCTCGAATCTATCAGGTTACTTTCTTGGTGGTCGAAAAATGAACGGCGTATTGTCTGCGTTAAGCTATAGCGCGACCACCTATAGTGCGTTCATGATGGTCGGTCTAGCTGGTTTGACATACCAAGGAGGCGTAGGGGCTTTCGGGTTTGAAATGATTTATTTTATGGGTGTATCGCTCGTGTCCATTTTCGGACCACGGTTTTGGCTCGCTGGCAAACGATTCGGATATGTGACACCGGCGGAAATGATCGGCGATCGATATAACAGTCGCGCTGTGGCTATGGCCGTTGCCTTGACGAGTTGCCTATTTTTGATTCCGTATAGTGCGGTGCAATTAATTGGCGTGGGCTATTTGCTACAAGGTATTACAGACGGGGCCATCCCGTTTACAGTTGGTGTTGTCATAGCCACTGTGCTTGCGGTGGTATTTTCTTATGTTGCTGGGATTCGCTCGGTGATGTGGACGGATGCACTACAGGCCCTAGTCATGATCGTGACGGCCACGATTGTTGTGTTGTTGCTTGTTAGAGGTCTGGGTGGGTTTGACAGCTTTTTTACTACCTTAAAAACCGAGCATGCCGATATGCTAACGGTTCCTGGTAATGGCTATTTTAACATCTTTACATTTCTAGGACTCACGATACCCTGGTTTTTCTTCAGTCTGTCTAACCCACAAGTAAGCCAGCGGTTATTCATGCCCAAATCGCTGAAAAGTTTACGACACATGTTATTAATTTTTCTAGTTTTCGGATTCATCTATACGATGGTATCCGTCATGTGGGGTTTTTCCGCCCTTATCATGTTTCCGGATCTGGCCTCGGCTGACTTGGCGACACCGAAATTATTGTCATCCGATCTAGTCCCACCCGTGTTAGGTGTCATCGTCATGGTTGGGATTTTAGCGGCGGCGATCTCAACGATTGACTCGATTTTACTCACACTGTCGTCGATGTTTGCCCGGGATGTTTACGGAAATGCATCCAAGCGAACCAATGACCGTCGCCAGCTCTTGGCAGGTAAAATCATCATCCCGGTGATTGCCGTTCTGGCGTTTGCTTTTGCGCAGTTGGAATTAGATTTAATTGCGATCCTTTCTGTGGCGGCATCTGCGGGTCTGATCGTGACCGTACCGGCAACCATCGGGACATTCTTTTGGAAAAAGGGAACCCAAGCGGGTGTGTTGATCAGTGTCATTGCGGGGGCCGTCTTGGTGATCTATCTTGAAGTGACCGGGCGTACACCGTTGCATCTCGCCTCTGGGATTTGGGGTTTGCTCATTTCGTCGATCCTATTTGTTGGTGTGAGTCTTGTTACGTCAGCGCCTGATGAAAAAGCGGAATGGTTTGTGGATCATTTGAAAGGTGAATTGCGGCAGCGGCAAAGAAAGTCTTCCACGGACAAAAATGTTTCGTAATGCAAAGTGAAAGGATATAATCGGAGGGTAAATTCTTACACTTTTATAAAGAGGGGTTACTCGCCTTACTTGTGTAGAATCTCAATCTATCTAGGAGTTATCATAAATCCGCCTCTACTTAATGAGGCCACTGAAAAAGTCCAATATTTTTAAAATCAGTCCACTTTTCTTCCGATATTGGGAGAAAGGTGGACTGATTTCTTGTACAATAAGGGTAATATATATAAGCGAGGGATTGGATGATTGAACGCCAACTATCGATGAACCTAAGTGAATATGCAGGGTTATATGATGCCATTATTCCAAAAGACCATCTGCTAAGACAAATCAATGAACTGGTGGATTTTTCTTTTGTTTATGATGAACTCAAGGATAAGTATTGCCATGATAACGGACGAAATGTCGTGCATCCCATTCGTATGTTCAAATATCTTCTCTTAAAAACAATCTATAAGTTATCAGATGCGGACCTTGTGGAACGTGCTCTCGTCCGACATGTCTTTTGGCACCGGAGGAAGAAGTCATTGATTCAAGTTTATTGATGCATTTCCGTCGTCAACGATTAAAAGACAAGGATCTCCTTGATCTTTTAATCGGAGAAACAGTTGAGATCGCCATCGACAAAAACATCATCCAATCCAAATCGATCATTGTGGACGCCACTCATACGAAAGCGAGGTACAATCAACTGACACCGCAGGAAATGCTCCGCAACCGATCCAAAAAGGTTCGAAAAGAGATCTATTCGATTAATGAATCCATGAAAGAAAAGTTCCCGGAGAAGCCTCAAGTGGATACCATCGAAGCTGAAATTGATTATACACGAGAGCTTGTCGAGGTGGTCGACAAAGAACCCACGTTGAAAGAATATCCCAGGGTGAAGGAGCCCTGAATCTCTTAAAGGAAACCGTGGAGGATGACATCGCATTCCTCCAACATTCCGGGGACCCTGACGCCCGTGTCGGCCATAAGTCGGCCGATTCCTCATTTTTTGGGTACAAGACTCACCTGGCGATGAGTGAAGAGCGTATAATTACCGCAGCGACAGTCACCACAGGTGAAAAAAATGATGGAAAACAACTTGAAATCCTAATCGAAAAAAGCCAGGAAGCTGGGATGCCGATCGACACAACTATTGGAGATGCCGCTTATTCCGATAAAGACAACCTGAAGTATACGTCTGATCACCATATAGAATTAGTCGCGAAACTGAACCCGGCCGTTTCTCATGGAAACCGTAAAGAAGAGGATTAATTTGAGTTCAATAAGGACGCCGGTATGTATGTGTGTCCAGCAGGTCATATGGCGATTCGAAAAGCGAAGCAAGAACGGAAAAATGAGGGTAAGAACTAACGGATGACGTATTATTTTGATGTGGAAAGGTGTAAGCGATGCCCATTGAGAGACGGCTGTTATACAACGGGGGCTCAATTTAAAACGTATTCCGTGCGTATCAAATCAGAGGAGCACACGAATCAACTGACATTCCAAAATAGTGAGCCATTTAAGGAAAAGGCTAAAGAGCGATATAAAGTAGAGGCAAAGAATAGCGAATTAAAACATAGACACGGGTATGAGGTCGCCTCATCATCGGGTCTGGAAGGCATGCATATACAAGGAGCGGTGGCCACTTTCACCGTCAACTTAAAAAAAATACTGAAGCTGATGAGATAAAAAGTGACAGGCTATGTCCGCTCATTTCAAATAAAACAGCTGTTTCGGAAAAATAAATCCGAAACAGCTGTTTTTTCATGAAAACCAAGTGAACTTTTTTAAGAACCAGACAGTTCTTCAGTGGCCTCTACTTAATAAGATGGGTTCATTTTTCGCTTTTTAAGGTTGATAGACTTTACAACACCAGTATAGACGTGGTCGTTGGCACTGTGTTAAAGTTTGCCTTGTTTGATCCATGTCATAATCATTAAACTTTGGACTAAGATCCAAATGCTTAAAAGGGAGATCATTATTATAAAAATTCCAAGCTCACGTATAGCTTTGAGTCCTTCAATATTTAAGACGGTAAAACCAATTAATCCTATATCCAGCAATATTAACACGACTAAAGGAGCCATCCATAATTTTCGCAAAGTTCTTTTATCCATATTTCACACCTTTTTGGTATATTAAAAACCATTTACTACAGACGATGAGGCATTACTCCAATCCCAATAAGAGTAATACATGTTGTCTCTCGCATTCTCTAGATAGGCACACGCGGATCTACTATATTCCATTCTTTGATGGGTAGCATATGACATGGAGGTCAGCCCGGTGAATGTAGAGAAAGCCCCGGCATAATTTGCTACAATCGCAACCCATCCAGCGGGGCCAGTTGCAAATCCTGCTACAAGAGATACGAAACCTGCAATCATACCGAACCATCCCAAAAGATTTTAAAAGTGCTAAAGGATTTACGCAAAAAGATATTAATAAAGCTTTGGAAGCTGCAGATCAAATAAAGAAAGAGGTTCAGGCCAAAAAGATTAATAAAGTACTAAATCTAGAATCAACTTCCCTTAACGGAAAAAATGATAGTAAAACATTAGCTTCAGGATCAGTCGCAATGGCTGGAGCATATGATAATTACTATAATTATGACTACGGTAATTCTCATTTTGTTGCGCAAGCATTAAGCGAATCGCCACATGAGTATGTTAGATATACTGGAAACACGTCAAGTAACAAGAACGCAAGTATATTCAATGATTTCAGAAACAACATAGATCAATATGAATACTATATAATCCAACAGATGAACTCACCTAGTTGGAGCGAGGTGGGTTCTTTCTTTATTTTTTAGTCTGGTTTATAGACTTTACAACACCAGTATAGACGTGGTCGTTGGCATCGTGTTAAAGTTTGCCTTGTCTGATTCATGTTACAATCATTAAACTTTGGATTAAGATCCAAATGCTTAAAAGGGAGATCATTGAGTCAATTTCATAAATGCTTATATTCATCATTGATCCGAACACTCGAATGGTCTAATGTATTAATGTTTGTTAATTCAGCGCGTTAACATCGTTGATTGGAACGGCAGGCGGCGACTCCTGCGGGAATAGCATGAGTCTTGAGACCCCGCAGCGCAATCAAGGATGATCAGCTAAATGCGTCACGTCCTGTGACAACGCTGATCCTACCCACATCCTGTGGGCATGAGGCTCAAGCCATGCCCGCGGAAAGCGTCCGCCTAGTGGAAATCAACAGGCCAAGCACACTTACACATGTTTGGGTTTTCTGCTTTAGTCTTGAATGATGAATTTGACTCATTATTATAAAGATTCCAAGCTCACGTATAGCTTTGAGCCCTTCAATATTTAAGACAGTAGGAGCTATCCATATTTTTCACAAAGTTCATTTATCCATGTTTCACCCCATGAAACCCATGTTATGTTGTTAACCCTTCTTAATGAAGCCCCTTCCTAACTTTCGTCAATCAAAAGTCATCCAAACACTTTTTCATTCCGTTTCACCATGCGGTCGTAATAATTGGAAAGCGATTGGACTTCTTCCAGATTAAGCTGGGATGGGGTGATTTGGCCCAATTCGCGCAAGGTCATATAAAATAGTGCCATCACTTTGGATACATCGAGATCCTCGCCTGTGATTTCCGCAAGCGAGACCATGTTTTCAGGGACAATGTGGGGATAGGCGAATTTCGTTTGCTCCCCTTGGAGGGCTCGTTCGTAAAAGTCTTTGATCAAGCGGGCTCGCCCGGCTCCGGTACCGTCAATACAGAGATAGACTTGAACAGCGACACCGTGGCGCAGGCGCCGCTGGGAAATGCCCGCGAATTTCCTCCCATTAACGCTCAAATCATAGCTTCCCGGACAATAAGATGTGGCAATCTCACGTGCTTCAATATTTAAATGATAGGGCACAAGCATTTTTTTAATAAAATCCGTCATGGCCTCGTAACCGGTATTAATAGAAATCCCATTTTCAGCCTCGGGAAAAATCAATGATATATTTAAGACCCCTTCATCCAAGGGAACAGCCAACCCCCCTGAATTTCGGACGATATAGTGACACTTCTGTTCTTCTAAATAGTTCAGTCCATTCTGCAGGTGAGGGAGTCGAGTATCTTGAATACCTAAAATAACGGTGTCATGATGGACCCAGGTTCGAGCGACAGGTGACGAGTGACCTTGTCCAACGGAATCACACAAGGCATCATCAATAGCGAAGGATTGTTTAGCCTCAAAGCTGGGTCCCAGTGTCGTTTGATCGATCACACGCCATTGGGATTGAGATAGGATCGATGGTGCATGCATAGGACTTTCTCCTTAATCGACAATAATATTCCCAATTATATCATGGTCAAGGATGATGAGTATACGGTGAAAAAAGTTAAACATTCGGGGAATCCGCTGGCAAGCGGCTAGAATGGACTTATAAAGAATACCATCAGACTAAGGGCTGTTTAAATTTTATCTGGGAACCGATATAATAATGACATGATGAGACAGGATGTGACGGAGACAATGATAAACGGGATGGACAAGCTTGAAGAGGAAAAAGTATTTAAAGATCCTGTACACCGCTATGTTCACGTCAGAGACCGTTTAATTTGGGATTTAATTGGAACAAGGGAATTTCAAAGATTGCGGCGCGTCAGGCAACTAGGCACAACCTTTCTAACCTTTCATGGTGCTGAACACAGTCGCTTCAGCCATTCCCTAGGCGTCTATGAAATTACGAGACGGATCATTGAGGTTTTCGAAGGTCGGCCGTACTGGGATGATGACGAGCGCCTGCTTTGTTTGTGCGCGGCCTTACTTCATGATGTCGGACATGGGCCGTTCTCACATACATTTGAAAAAATTTTTGGTATGGACCACGAAGCTTTTACGCAAAAAATGATTACCGGAGATACAGAGATTAATCGCGTCTTACGGCGTATGGGTGACGATTTTCCTGCTAATGTAGCTGAAGTGATCGACAAAACGTATGATAATAAATTAGTTGTCAGCTTGATTTCTAGTCAAATTGATGCCGACCGGATGGACTATCTTCTGCGCGATGCCTATTATACCGGGGTGAGCTACGGGCATTTTGATTTGGAGCGGATCTGGCGGGTGATGCGGCCGAGAGACGATCAAGTCGTCATCAAACAAAGCGGCATGCATGCGGTTGAGGATTACATTATGAGCCGGTATCAGATGTATTGGCAAGTTTACTTCCATCCCGTCACCCGCAGTGCCGAAGTGATTTTATCGAAAATTTTACGCCGGGCTAGAGATTTGTATCATGAGGGATATAGGTTCCAACAAAAACCAGGCCATTTAATTCCATTATTTGACGATTCACTCACGCTTGAACAGTATATAAAATTGGATGAGGCCGTCATTATGTTCTATTTTCAAATCTGGCAAGATGAAGAAGACTCAATTCTTAGTGACTTATGCCAACGGTTTATGAACCGCCGGTTATTTAAATATGTTGAATTTACGCCTAGTAACTTTAACGACTATTTCGAATTAAAGGAGGCGTTTGCGAAGGCGGGGATCGACCCACGCTACTACTTGGTTGTCGATTCGTCTTCGGATTTGCCCTATGACTTTTATCGTCCTGGTGAAGAAGGCGAGCGCTTGCCGATTCATTTGTTAACCTCTGGAGGTGACTTGCGTGAACTTTCTCGTGAGTCAACGGTCGTTGAGGCGATTTCAGGTAAAAAAAGAACCGACCATAAATTATATTTTCCAAAAGACTTTATTGAAGCCATCGCTGATGAGACTGTCAAAACGCGAATTCAAGAATTACTCTATCAATAGGGGGATGCCGAATGCTTGAGGATCATGCGAAGTTGTTGACACTTTTTTCCCATGCTGGAGAGGTTGTCGGCCGCAAAAAGCTGCAGAAGATTCTTTACATATTAAAAAAGATGGATTATCCGTTTCAACAAAAATATCAGTTCCATTTTTACGGGCCTTATTCTGAAGAATTGACCCTGCAAATAGAAGAACTCGGCAATTTGGGGTTTGTCCAAGAGACGCGCGAGGAAAAAGGGGGCTATCATCAGTATCGATATGTCTTAACTGAATCAGGAGAAGAATTTTTAGGCCATTATGATATTGAATTGCCGGATATCCAAACGTTGATCCATCAGTTAAATGGACAGAATTCACGCTTTCTTGAACTGATATCGACGATGTTATTTTTTGATGAATTAGATGAAGCGTCATTGGTTAACAAGGTGCAAGTTGTGAAGAAAAAGCAAAATTATACGATGGAGGAAATTCAATCGGGATTGGATTATCTCAAACAATTAAAATCCCATTAATGTTCCGACATTATGGACAGAAAATAAAGGGTGAAGACACTTGGAACCAATCATCGAAGAGGCACTCCACTGCTCGGGGGACGAGTCAGCGATACAATCGTCCCGAGCTGTCTCCGGAGGCTGTATTAACCAAACTTATTACGTCAAAACCAAAGCGGGCGAATACTTTGTCAAATTGAACGCTGATGTGCCGCAGGATTTTTTCCGTAGAGAAGCTGAAGGTTTGGAGCTAATAAGAGAGACGAACACAGTCATGGTTCCGAATGTTTTATATTACAATGAACCTGCTGACCATGAGATGGGCGTCCTTGTCCAAGAATGGCTCGGGGGCGGCAGACAAATGGACACAAGTGCCCGGCTCGGCAGGGAAGTGGCAGCTTTGCATGCGACATATGGTTCAGCTTTTGGCCTGGCAAATGATAACTATGTCGGTGAACTGCGGCAGCCAAACGGATGGTATGATTCATGGGTAGATTACTATAGAGAACAGCGCCTCCTGAAACAAGTGGAATATGGGGAGCAAGTAGGTCGCATGCCTTTAGAGCGACGTCGAAAAATGGAGTCGTTGATGGAGCGACTTAATCAGTGGATACCTTCCAATATTCGCCCGTCCTTATTGCACGGAGATTTGTGGGGCGGCAATTTTATGGCCGGACCTGAAGGCGAACCGGTGTTAATTGATCCGGCTGTTTTATACGGACACCATGAATTCGATATGGCATTTACCGAAATGTTCGGCGGTTTTTCTCAAGACTTTTTTGATCATTACTATGAGGTGTTCCCGCCGGAAGCTGAGTACCAAGAGCGTAAGCATTTATATCAACTGTTTTACTTGCTCGTTCACCTCAATACTTTTGGGGGAATGTACGCCCAGTCTGTCGATCGTGTCCTTGACCGGTTTGTCTAGTATTGGTGAGTGTTGTTCTGTAAGCCAACCGTTATCTATCAGCGGTTGGTTTTTTAATGTGGATCTAATCGTGAGAATTGATACGAAAATGATTCACGCAAAAAAGGAATGAAAGGGGTTTCATATAATATATATAATAGTGTCTATTCTAAAAAGTTAAATAATAATTTAAAGGGGGGTTAAAATGAGTGCGATTTGGTTGGTTGTCTTTGGATTCATTGCGTTCTTCTTAGGATATAAGTATTATTCCAACTTTGTTGCGCAGAAGGTATTGAAGCTTGATCGGAATTACGTCACACCGGCTCATGAATATAAAGACGGAGTGGACTATGTTCCGACTAACAAATTTGTGTTATGGGGACATCACTTCAGTTCGGTGGCAGGTGCGGCACCAATCCTGGGTCCGGCGATTGCAGTTTTTTGGGGCTGGCTGCCAGCACTACTATGGGTCGTTCTCGGAACAATATTTGCTGCTGGTGTGCATGACTTTGGAACCTTGGTGCTATCCGTTAGGCATAAAGGGCGATCGGTCGGGAATATTGCAGATCGGATTGTGGGCAGTCGGGCTAAAATTTTATTTTTATTTATCATTTTGATTCTCGTATTAATGGTGAATGCCGTATTCGCTTGGGCGATTGCTAATTTATTCGTCACGTATCCTGCAGCTGTCCTGCCGGTATTTATTGAAATCCCACTTGCGGTATGGATTGGTTATAAGGTGTATAAGAAGAGCGGGAATATGCTGCTACCCTCAGTTATTGCCCTGGCAATAATGTATGGCATAGCGGTGCTAACAAGCTATGTCCCTGCTTTAGAAATTGACTTTGTCTCATGGTTTGGCGGTGAAGGACATACTGTTGCTGGCTTGGGTGTAACCGGCTGGGCTTTCTTTATCTGGATTGTTATTCTTATGGTATATGCCTATATTGCTTCCACGCTACCCGTATGGAAACTTCTGCAACCAAGAGACTATATTAACTCGCACCAACTCGTCGTCGGCTTGTTAGTCTTATTCCTAGGCTTGTTTTTGAGTAATCCCGAAGTCACGGCGCCAGCCATGAACACAGAAGCGAATGTACCGTGGTTTCCACTATTATTTATAACCATTGCTTGCGGTGCGATTTCAGGATTCCATGGACTCGTTGCCTCAGGAACGAGTTCAAAACAATTGGATCGGGAAACGGATGCGCGGTTTGTAGGTTATTTCGGTGCTGTCGGTGAAGGAACGCTCGCGTTACTTTCCATTATTGCGGTTGTCACATTATTTAGTTCACAAGAAGCATTTATGGAAAACTATGCTACGTTTAGTTTGGCCCAAGGCGGTGGTCTCGGGAATTTCATCGCGGGTGCTGCCCAGTTGGCTCATGAAGGATTGGCCGTTCCGATGAATGTGGCAACGACCATTGTGTCAATTATTGTCATTAGTTTTGCGGCCACAAGCTTGGATACATCCGTTCGGTTGATGCGGTATATTATTAGTGAACTGGGTGTTGAATATAAAAAGCCAGTGCTCACGAAAATGCATGTAGCAACGTCCATCGGTGTGATTGCTTCAGCTGCTTTGGCGCTTTTACCACAAGGGCCAAAAGGCTTCGGTTCCGGCGGTTATCTCATTTGGCCGCTGTTTGGTACGAGTAATCAATTGCTCGCAGGGATTAGCCTGCTACTCGTCTCAATTTGGTTGAAAAATAAAGGGCGCAACTATGTGATTACCCTGATACCAATGTTTTTCCTCATGTTTATGACGATTTGGGCAATGGCCCAGAGTGTATTCTTTCAATGGTCCGGCTACGGTGATCATGAATTCCAAGGATTGCTGTTTATTTTGGGTCTCGTCATTTTCTGTTTCGCTATCTGGATTGTGATTGAGTCACTGCGAACGTTAAGTCAAAAAACACCGCCAACAGATCAGTCGTTAAAAGAGTGACGGCAAGAGGCTGGGATAAATCTCAAACAGGGTACTCAGGAAGCCGAATGTTAGCTGAGGCCGTGCCCGCGGCAAGCGAAGGATTTTGACGAAGCAATGACAGGAATGACTGCTTTCAACAAATCATCCGAACGGATTAATCAACAAGTTCGGATGATTCTGTGATTCATATCCTTTTGTTCCAGTCTCTTTTTTTAGATAGAAAGGGGAGGACAACTTATGCCGCCAAAATTCTCATTGAAGCAACTGATTGCCTTTTATGATGAAGTGATCAGCTTACCACATAAAGCTGAAATTGAGCGCGAGTTAAGAGACGAGGACGATTTGTTTTTATTACTTTGTTTTAGTGAACTGCTTGGTCTGCCGAATCCGGTTCAATATTACACGCTTGAACTATACCCCTACATCGTTGAGCGATTTCATGAATGGCATATTCGTATGGGCATGGAAAAATCACCGTTTGACGGTATTCGTTGTTGCTAAGAAGGGAAGGCAAAGATATGGCGCGTATGGAACAAAATATTATCTTTTTTGGTGGTAAGGGCGGTGTCGGGAAATCGACATGCTCATCCGCTTGGGCTTACCGTTTAGCTAGGCAAGGGTATAAGACCCTGCTGGTGTCGACGGATCCTGCTCACAACTTACATGATCTTTTTGGCAAGACCATCGATGCTGATCCGACGCCCTTGGGAGATCACTTATATGGGTTGGAAATTGATGCTTCTAAGGAAGCGAAGCGTTATATTGAAGGGGTTAAAGCAAACCTTAACGGGCTCGTGAAAACGCATATGGTTGAAGAGGTTCATAGACAGATTGATATGGCGCAGGCAGCCCCGGGTACGGATGAATCAGCATTATTCGATAAAATAGTCAGCATTGTGCTTGATGAATACGAACACTTTGACAAGATCGTTTTTGATACCGCACCCACGGGTCATACGTTACGTTTACTCACACTGCCGGAATTAATGAATACGTGGATCGAAGGCATGATTAAGCGGCGCCGGAAAGTTCATCATGATTATTCGCAATGGCTGGGGGATAGCGACCGGCCTGATGACCCGATCTATGAGATTTTGAATCAACGGCGAAAACGATTTGCAGAAGTTCGAGATTTATTATTGAATGCAGGGGTGACAGGGTTTGTTTTTGTTGTCAATCCGGAAAAACTTCCGATTGTAGAGGCGGAGCAGGCTGTTCATCAACTTGGACATTATGGATTAAAAGTTGGTACAATCATTGTAAATAAGTGCCTGCCTGATCAGGGGGAGGATGATTTTTGGCGCAGGCGTCAAGAGTTAGAACAAGGTTACCGGTCATGGGTGAGGACATCATTCGATGAACAAGAGGTTGTGGAGATTCCCTTGTTGTCAAGTGACATTACGGATCTTGATGAACTTGACCAAGTGGCTGATGAATTAGGTAAGGGAGATGGCGGGCTATGAATATTGTTGTGATTGGAGCCGGTGCATTGGGTGCCTATTTTGGTACACGGCTGATATCTGCTGGGCACCGTGTGCAGTTTTTAGTCAGGGATAGGCGGGCAGCACAAATAAAGGAACAGGGGTTGAACATACATAGTGTATATGGTGATGAACGTTTGGAGCATCCTGACATCGTGAGCCGGACTGAAGAGGTTGAAGCTTGTGATTTGGTGATTCTAGCTGTTAAAGGTTACCATTTAGAAGCGGTGTTACCGACAGTGCGGGCATTAACGGAAAAAGGGGCGTTTGTTCTGCCGCTGCTTAATGGCATCACTCATGTTCAGCACCTGGGACAGATTGTTGGCGAAGACAAAGTCTTGGGAGGTCTAGCTTATATCATTGCAACGCTGGATGAGAAGGGCCATGTTCATCATACCAGTGAGCAGCATGATATCATCTTTGGTCCTTTACACCCTAAGCAAAAGCCGATTTGTCGGGAATTGGAAGAAACAGCATCTAAAGTTAACTTTCGTTTATTATTTAAAGAAGACATCACATTCGAAATGTGGAAGAAATACGTTTTTATCACGACCTTCTCGGGTGTGACGACAGCAGCCCGGGTGTCGATTGGTCCAATTAGAAACACCCCGCAACTAGAAAAATTGGCACAGACGATTTTAACAGAAATGACAGCTTTAGCAGCTTACTATTGTAGTGATGAGGCCGTTCGTGATATCAAAGCTCAAGCCGGGCAACAACTACAGACGTTTCCAGATGAGGCGACGTCTTCCATGCATCAGGATCTTAGGAAAGGACAACCCTTAGAGTCTGATCATTTGTTGGGTGGCGCAGTAACTTTAGGTCAATCTCACGGTTTGGACTTACCGCATGTGGAAACGTTGCATGCACTGCTGACGCCATTTAAGGATGGCTGTTCAATTCAGTAACAACATGGACAAATAGAGGATGTTTTTTGTGGATATTATCATTTGGGTCTTAATCATCGCAGCCTTTATCACGAGCTTTGTGAGTATTGTCTTCCCAGTCATTCCGGGTCCACTGGTGATTTGGATTGGTTATTTGCTTTATGCCTTTTTCATCGATGGAGGGGCGCTGTCCACGGTTTTCTGGATATCAATGGTGCTCTTAAGCGTTCTGCTCATTGTATCGGATATTATTGCTAATAGCTACTTTGTTAAACGATACGGGGGAAGCAAATGGAGCGAGCGTATGGCGGGAATTGCCGTTATTGTCGGTTCGTTCATTTTTCCGCCATTCGGGTTAATTATTGTCCCTTTTATCGTTGTCTTTATTACTGAACTCTTGCAAAAGAAGACAAGCGTGGATGCGCTCAGAGTTGCTTTTGGCTCACTTATGGGTTTTCTAGGCGGAACGGTGGCCAAAATTGTGATCCAAGTAGTGATGATTATTTGGTTCTTTATTGATATTTAATGTGGGGGAATGGGTGATATGGTAAGAGGATTTTTCTTGTTTTTACTTCCGCTTGCGGGATTTGTCGGTATGTTCATCGGTCTTGTTTTGGGTCATGCTGAATTTTCGATGGGACCAACGGTAACTTTGTTGATCTTAGCGGTTTGGTCGCTTGGCGGCGGTTTTATCCATTTTGGTCTCAAACATCGGAAACATCCGGCCTACCGCTAAGGACTGTACATAGCACTAGACTAATTTTGAATTTTTTTTGAACAAATTGTGATAAACTTGTGTACGTCCATTTAAAGACGTAAACTGTAAATGATACACACATATTATTTGGACATACAAAACCCGGAGTCTTTAGACTCCGGGTTTTGTATCTTTTAAAAGAGATCTAAAAATTTGTCAAACCAGTTTTTGCCTTCTTTTTTGTCTTCATGCCGATCGTCCTTTGGTTCCTCACCAGGTTGCCGCATATGGTCACCATCGTGGAGATCGCAATACTCCTGTGGGGCGCTGCCTTTTACAAAATAGGTCAAGCGCGCATTTGGACAATCTAGTGTTGCTAATTTGCCGGTATCAGGATCAACATATTTAGCCACAACATCTTTAGGAGCGTCTTTAAAGCTATCTTCTGGTTGGCCCTCTAACGCTGATTCCATGTAAAAGGCGAAGATATCTTTGGAATAGGATGTTTCTGGATAGTGGTTGAGCGGTCGTCCATCAGAATAGCCAACCCAAACGCCAGTGGTGAGCTCAGGTGTAAATCCAATCATCCAACTATTGGCATCAGTTGAACCGGTTTTCGCGGCAACTTTATGCGTTAAACTATCTTTAACGGATGAGCCTGTGACTTTATTATAATCGTTCAGTTTAGGGTCAAAGATGCCCGTCATCATTTGCGCAAGGACATAGGATGTCGCTTGATCAAGGACCTGCTGTTTCTTAGGATGCCATTCGTAAATGACGTCGCCGTCGGAATTAACGACTTTTTTGATAAAGTGTGGTTTGACACGGGCGCCGTAATTGGCAATGGTGCTGTAAGCCCTTGTCATTTCTAAAAGATTGACGTTGCTTGTTCCTAAAGCTAATGATGGGATGGCTTTCAACGGGCTAGAAATCCCTGCTTTATTAGCGGTGTCCACCAATGTTTTTGGTCCTATGGCCAAATTGGTCTTGGCGGCATAGATATTATCTGACAAGGCAAGGGCCTGCATCATTGTGATTGGGCCATTCGCATACTCATTATTGTAATTGTGCAGACGCCAGACATCCTGACCGCCGTTGACACGGAAAGATGTTTGCTGGCTAACCAGCGTTGTTGACGGTGTGTAATTCTGGGTCAGCGCTGAATAATAAAGAAAGGGTTTGAACGCTGAGCCAGGTTGTCTTTGAGCTTGGACCGCATGGTTGTATTTGACCTTTTTATAATTCCGTCCTCCAATCAGCGCTTTGACAGCCCCTGTTTCGGGCTTCATCGATATGAGGGCGGTTTGAATATCTGAATCGGAATGAATCACACTGTCAACCTGATGTTTCGCTTTCTTCTGCAGGTCAGTATCTAATGTCGTATAGACTTTTAAACCGCCGGTAACGAGCTGCTTTTCGTTAATGTTTAATTGATGCTTTAATTGATAAGTGACGGTATCTTGAAAATACGGAGCGATATTGTCCGATGCCGGGTTATCTTGAATGTTAAGGTTCACGGTTTGCTGACTGACTTGCTCAGCCTTTTCCCGAGTGATATCACCCGCTTTTACCATGGCGCTTAAAATATCATGTTGCCTTTTTTGGTTGTTTTCTAAGTTCGTATCAGGGGCATAGATGCTTGGCCCTTTTGGAATAGCGACGAGAGTAGTGGCTTCTGATAAGGATAATTCACTAGCATCCTTATTGAAGTAATACTGCGCGGCTGCTTGAATCCCATAGGCCCCATGCCCATAATAGATGGTATTCAGATATCCCTCTAGAATCTTATCTTTACTGTAGTTCATTTCTAACCGGACCGTATAGAAGGCTTCTTTTAATTTACGAGACCATGATTTATCATAATCCAGAAACAGATTC
The DNA here is from genome assembly GCF_900178005.1 of Tuberibacillus sp. Marseille-P3662. Classification (NCBI taxonomy): domain Bacteria; kingdom Bacillati; phylum Bacillota; class Bacilli; order Caryophanales; family Sporolactobacillaceae; genus Tuberibacillus; species Tuberibacillus sp. Marseille-P3662. The sequence continues at coordinate 255,926 of NZ_FXBS01000005.1, forward strand.
CGAGCGTATTGCATGGTTATGGTGCTCGCACCTTGGACCTTAGACAACGATTGGATGTCGGATAAAGCTGCACCGGCGATCCGTTTAAAGTCAAATCCATGATGTTCATAAAAGTGTTGGTCTTCAATCGAAACAGTGGCTTCAGTGACATTTTTGGAAATCTCATCGAGGTTAATCCAATAACGATTTTGATTTTGATGTTCCATTTGTCCAATGACATCTTGACTATTGCTATAGAAAACGGTTGTTTGCGGCACCTTAAGCGGAGGCGGGCCGAGAATTTTTGCATACAACAAGACACCACAGGTAAAAATGGCGATCATAAGAATGATCACAATGGCAACCCGGACGGCCCATTTAAAAAGTAGCTTTGCGAGTTTTTTGCGTTGTTCAGTGACGATTTCCATGGCTACTTACCTCCAAATCATACTCATAATATAGTATGGATGAATGATTGTCTATTTAAACGAATGATGCTTTTCATATATTGTGAGCTATTTGCGGATTTTTTACACTTAGGCTTTGTTAAACGTGATTGTTGATTTCCGCTCCAGGCGTTCACTTTCCGCGGGGCAACGCTTCAGCCTCCTCGGAAGACAATCACTTCCTGCGGGGTCTTCAGCTGTTGCTTTTCCTGCAGGACTCTAGTAAAGGCTTCTTGAGTAAGTGGCATTGAGGAACACACTAAGTTTAAGTGTTCCGAACCTCGAACGCCTTCCTCTCCAATCAACGAAGGATAAAATACAATAATGACCTTTAACATAGCTTTGCACTTAAAAAAGTAGGCGTGTTTTAAGAGAGAAATCAGATCATACTTGAAGAAGCCATGATATTTTATATATACTAGAAAAGTTAAAGCGTTTTAAGGATGGTTATAATGGAAGACAAATACGATGTAGATATTAAACTCAATAGTACGATTGAACGCCCGGATATGCCGCGGGAAGCGACGGTTTCACATACACAGGGGCAATTATTTATTAAAGATAAAACCTATTATTTAAGGTATACTGAAAATATGGAAGGGATCGGCGACGTTAGTAACACGATTAAAATGGATGATACGGAAGCTGTTGTGATTCGTAAAGGTCCGGTATCAATGCGCCAACATTTAGTCCCCGGTGAGGAGACCCAAGGTGTTTACCATAATCCATTTGGACAAATGACGATGGTGACGAACACGAAGCAATGTGCCATCCTGTGGGATTCTGGAAAGGCAAAAGGCCACATTGATTTACGCTATCATTTAAAAATTCAAGGTGAGCCGGTGGGCGCGTTCAAATTGATTTTTGAAATACAGGAGGTTCATACATAAATGACGATTGCTGAACAAGTCAAAGAGCAGTTAAAAGACGAGATCGGACAAGCGGTGCTTAAGGCAGGTCTAGCTGATGAGACAAATATGCCTGATGTTATTTTAGAGGTCCCCAAGGATAAAGCCCATGGTGATTTTGCCACCAATATGGCTATGCAGTTGGCACGCATTGCGAAAAAAGCGCCGCGGCAGATTGCCGAAGATATGATCGAACACATTAATTATGAAAAAGCATATATCACGGAGGTAGAGATTGCCGGCCCTGGATTTATCAACTTTTTCTTAGATAATCGCTATCTAACCAATCTTATTCCAACCGTGATCACGGAGGGTGAAGCATTTGGTGCTTCGAATCATGGCCAAGGCAAACGTGTACAAAATGAATTTGTCTCAGCGAATCCGACAGGGAACTTGCATCTAGGTCATGCACGTGGGGCGGCTGTCGGTGATACCTTGTGTAATTTGCTTGACAAAGCGGGTTATGACGTTGAGCGCGAATATTATATTAATGATGCCGGTAACCAAATTGAGAATCTGGCGTACTCCATTGCTGCGCGTTATAATCAGTCTCTAGGCTATGATCATGACTTACCTGAAGATGGCTATCGCGGTAAAGATGTCATCGCCATTGGTGAAAAGCTTGCCAAAGAACATGGTGAGGGACTCAGATCAATGGACGAGCTCGAACGTGTGGCCTATTTCCGCAGGGTTGGTGTTGATCACTTACTTGAAAGTATTAAACGAGATATGGGAGCCTTTCGCGTGTCGTTCGATCGTTGGTTCTCGGAAGCCTCCCTTTATAAAAGCGGTGAAATTGAAGACGCCCTACAGCAATTAAAGAATGGTGGACATACCTATGAAGCTGACGGCGCTTTATGGTTCCAGTCAACCAAGTTCGGTGACGATAAGGACCGTGTGTTAATCAAGAGTGATGGGACTTATACCTATTTGACGCCTGATATTGCCTATCATCGCAATAAATTAGAACGGGGTTTTGATGAGCTGATTAACATCTGGGGCGCCGATCATCACGGCTATATTCCGCGTATGAAAGCCGCGCTTCAAGCCATGGGCTATGATTCTGATCGCTTGGAAATCCAAATCATCCAACTTGTGAACTTGTTTAAAGACGGCGAAAAAGTGAAAATGAGCAAGCGTTCCGGCAAAGCCGTGACGATGCATGAACTCATGGATGAAGTTGGCGTCGATGCGACGCGTTACTTTTTTGCAATGCGTTCTTCGGATACCCATTTGGATTTTGACATCGACTTAGCTCGCTCTCAGTCAAACGAAAACCCTGTGTATTATGTCCAATATGCTCACGCCCGGATTTGCAGCATGTTGCGACAAGCTGAAGACTATCGGGTGTCAGACGTTCAGACGCTTGATTTCAGTCATATTGAATCAGAAAAGGAAATTGAGTTGCTGAAAAAAGTTGGCGAATTTCCTGAGACAGTGGTGGAAGCGGCCGATCGATTAGCTGTCCAAAGGATGACGAACTATGTGTTTGAACTCGCCTCCGCATTGCACAGCTTCTACAATGCTGAAAAAGTGATTGATCAAAACAATATAGAGAAAACAAAAGCACGTGTCGCCCTTGTCGATGCCGTTCGCATCACGCTGAGCAACGCTTTGAACTTAATTGGTGTATCGGCACCGGAAAAAATGTAGAACAGGAACGCAAGAAGAAGCACCTCTCGGTTGAGAGGTGCTTTTTTGTTAGTCTGTGGCTGAATCCGATTAAGTGGTTAAAATGGGACAAGAGCGTTCTTTGGTTCGTGCATTGCGGGACAGAATCATTACAATGCGGGACGCTTTTGTTGCAGTATGGGACAATCACGGGACAGCGCGCCTTCTATGGGACAAGAGCGTTCCTTGGTTCGTGCATTGCGGGACAGAATCATTACAATGCGGGACGCTTTTGTTGCAGTATGGGACAATCACGGGACTACGCGCCTTCTATGGGACAAGAGCGTTCCTTGATTCAAGATTTGCGGGACAGAATCATTACAATGCGGGACGCTTTTGTTGCGAAACGGGACAATCACGGGACAGCGCGCCTTCTATGGGACAAGAGCGTTCCTTGGTTCATGCATTGCGGGACAGAATCATTACAATGCGGGACGCTTTTGTTGCAGTACGGGACAATCACGGGACAGCGCGCCTTCTATGGGACAAGAGCGTTCCTTGATTCAAGATTTGCGGGACAGAATCATTACAATGCGGGACGCTTTTGTTGCAGTACGGGACAATCACGGGACTACGCGCCTTCTATGGGACAAGAGCGTTCCTTGGTTCATGCATTGCGGGACAGAATCATTACAATGCGGGACGCTTTTGTTGCAGTATGGGACAATCATGGGACAGCGCACGCCCTATGGGACAAGAGCGTTCCTTGATTCAAGATTTGCGGGACAGAATTTTTACAATGCGGGACGCTTTTGTTGCAGTACGGGACAATCATGGGACAGCGCACCATCAATGGAACACCACACCCTTAATGGTCCAATCACGGGATAGTGGCCATCATGGCCGGCAGTCCCAATTGCCCCATGCGCTTTCCAAGGAACAACTGACTCCAATCTTTTTTGTATGTTTTCATCGATTTTTAATCACAATAAGATGGAAGATGAGAAAGAACACACAGTTGGAGTGATTCAATATGCCGAAATTCATGACAACGGATGGCATTGATATATTTTATGAAACTTTTGGTAAGGGTCAGCCGATGATCTTCATTCATCCGCCGTTAATGGGTCATGTGGTGATGCATTATCAGCGGGCCTTAAGTTCCCATTATCAGACCATTTTTTATGACTGCCGCGGGCATGGGCGTAGTACTCACAAGCCGGAGCATGTACATTTGCGCAATCATACTGCGGACTTAAAACAGTTGATTGAATATCTAGGTCTCAAAAAGCCGATTCTCGTTGGCTATTCCAGTGGTGGAACTGTTGCACAAGACTTTGCCCTTCATTATCCAGACAGGGTCGGAGGAATCGTTTTATCCGGCGGTTTTCCAAGTGTCGATACATGGAGTCTCAGGCAGGAATTTAACATGGGCATTGGAGCGATCAAGGCAGGCAAACAGGCATTTTTATCAAAAGTGCTTGCTAAAACGCATAAAATCACAGATCGGGATGAGAAAACCTTTTTCACTTATGGACAAAAGGCAGATCCAAGGACAGTGCTGAATTTTTATATTGAAAGTTTATATTATGATTGTAAAAATCAACTAGCGGAACTTAAGGCTATTCCATTTTTACTATTATATGGGCAAAAAAGTTATCACATCAAGCCGCATGCCCGGTATTACCAGGAGCAATTGCCTTATGCGCGCACAGCGATCATCCAAGGCGGGACTCACCAGCTACCTAGTCGCTTTCATGAACCCTTTAACCATGCCATCCACCGGTTTATGACCGAAACATTTCAACCGGAGCCAGTATAGAAGCCATCAGTTTTATGCTGATGGTTTTTTTAATAAATGTTTGACACTTTCCCCCTTTAAAACCCGTTTCTCGACGGTTATAATTTTCATGAATACATCGGGAGGTTATCTATATGTCGAGTAACATTCGTATGAGGTTATTAATTTCCTGCCAAGATCGTCCGGGGATTGTCGCTACTGTGTCGCAGTTTTTGTATGAGAATGGTGCCAATATCATTCAATCTGATCAACACACGACAGACCCTCAAGGTGGCATCTTCTTTATGCGCATTGAATTTGAATGTGAAGGTGGGGAAAGTCAAAATTTAGAGGCGGCATTTACCGAGATTGCCGAATCGTTTGATATGGATTGGCGGTTGTCCCATGTGAACACACTTAAGCGCATGGCCATATTTGTGTCCAAGCAGGATCATTGTCTTCTAGAACTTTTGTGGCGCTGGAAGGCCGGCGATCTAAATGTTGATATTCCTGTGGTGATCAGCAATCATCCGGATTTACAAGCAACGGTGGAATCCTTTGATATTCCGTTTCATTACATACCCGTGAATAAACAAAATAAACGGGAGGCGGAGAAAGAGCAGCTTGAATGTCTTGAACAATACCATGTTGATTTTGTCGTTCTAGCGCGTTATATGCAAATTTTGTCTCCTGATTTCGTTGCTCATTATCCCAAGCGGGTTATCAATATTCACCATTCGTTTTTGCCTGCCTTTGTCGGTGCCAACCCTTATGAACGAGCCTACCAACGCGGGGTGAAAATTATCGGGGCAACATCTCACTTTGTTACCGATAATCTTGATGAAGGTCCAATCATTGCTCAAGGGACCAAAGAAATCAGCCATAAATATAACGTTGACGATTTGAAACGCATCGGCCGGACCATTGAGCGTGATGTTCTGGCACGTGCAATACAATTGCATTTGGAAGATAAAATTATTGTGTATGGGAATAAAACGGTGATATTTTGAAAAAAAGACGGGCTCTTTGCACGTCTTTTTAAGAAGTGAATGCGTTTCTATGTATCATCAAACTTTAGTGTTTGACATAATGCTACGAAACTGTGGTTATTTGTAAAATTGTAGCTAATCTTTCATTTAAATTGATATTGTTTCCTCCCTTTTTTGGTATAACATCATAATAGAGTATTATGCTTGCCGTAAAGCGGTACCCTGGTTTAAATATTGTGCTCTGACTTTTAGCGCAGAATCTAAAAAAGGCTTCCCCCTTATCTTGGGGAAGCCTTTTTCGAAAGACTATTATGCGTTACCCTCACTTGTAATTGTTTCACCATCGCCGGTTTTCTTCGGTGTTTTGATAAAGAAAGCGAGTATGACACCGGCTGCGGCAAGTCCAGCCGCGATCATAAAGGCGACGTTCATGCCATGGATCATGGTGTTGGCCATCATTTCTTTGGCCTCAGCTGGCGATGTTCCTTTAGGAATGGTTAGTTCTTCCCGTCTGCTTTCAGCACTGTTGGTCATAAATGTGATTAATACAGCAGTTCCGATGGAACCCGCCACTTGCTGCATGGTATTGACGACGGCTGTTCCGTGCGGATGCATTTTTTCGGGAAGTTGATTCAAGCCTGCCGTCATAACCGGCATCATCGCCAATGCTAGTCCAAACATCCGGATAGCATAGACAATAATTAAAAATGTGAACGATGTTGATGGTGTCAGATCGGTAAAGAAGAATGTCATCACAGCGACAATCGCTAAACCTGATGTTGCCAGTATCTTGGCCCCAATTTTATCAAATAAGACACCTGTAATAGGCGACATGAGTCCCATGACAATGGCTCCTGGAAGCAGCATTAAGCCGGATTCAAGGGCTGTAAAACCGCGCATGTTCTGCATGTACATAGGTAATAGTGTTTCAGCGCCGAGAAGCGCCATCATCACAATCATGGTAATGACCATGGCTAGTGTAAATGTATTATATTTAAGGACCCTAAATTCTAACATTGGATGTTTCATTTTTAATTGTCTCCAGATGAATACAGCAAGAACAATGGCACCAACAATTAAAGTGACGAGAACCTCTGTTTCACCCCATCCTGATTTCCCGGCTTTACTGAATCCATATAGGAGTCCGCCGAAACCAATAGATGATAAGATAATGGAGAGAATATCGATTTTAGGATTCGTTAATTTCGTGACGTTCTTCAATGCAAAGCTGGCAGCGATGATATCAATAATTGCAATCGGAAGGACGACGTAGAATAAGAGTCGCCATGAATAATGTTCAATAAGCCAGCCGGATAATGTCGGACCAATTGCTGGAGCAAAGGCGATGACCATACCGGCGGAACCCATGGCTGCCCCACGTTTATCAGAGGGGAATATCGCTAAGAACACATTCATCATTAATGGCAGCATAATGCCTGAACCAGCAGCTTGAATAACCCTAGCAGTTAAAAGCACTGGAAATGTATTCGATACAGCTGCGACCAAGGTTCCAATTGCAAATACACTCATAGCCGTGAGAAATAATTTCCTCGTCGAAAATTTCTCAATTAAAAACGCCGATATCGGAATCATGACACCGTTGGTGAGTAGAAAGGCTGTTGTCAGCCACTGAACAGTATTATATTCGATACCATAAGTATCTTTAATGATCGGTAATGCCGTGTTTAGCAATGTTTCATTCAAAATAGCGATAAATGCACCCGAAAGCATAATAACCATAATCGGGCCCTTTTTAACGTTTTGTTGATTCTCTACTTCTTCACTCATGGGTTCTATCCTCCTCTAGTTCGTTACTCATTCTTATGCGTTTGACCCATTGCTGCAAGGGTTCCCACTGATTTAAATAGTTGAGCAATGCTTGGATGAGAAATCGTCTTGGCTCATCATCATTCATTTCTTTTTCTAATAATGTTGTCGTTGCGGTCAGTTCTTCACGCTCATCTTCACGACATGATATAGACTGAATGGTGGTTTTTAATTGCGTAATAAGCTCTGTTAATGAGCTGATACGAGATCTTGAATCGTCTTGGTCATTAAATTGCTCGTAATCGCTCATCATTTTTCGTGTTAACAAAGGTTGAGAGTGGGTCATATCCAAAACAATCGCATCCATGCGTTCAATAAGAAAATGGATTAATGATTCAATCGAGATCGGCTTTCGCTCGTTCATCAAGAGAAACAAGTATTCTTTTAAAATGCCTTGCAAAATGACGACGAGATCCCAAATATGAGGTTGAACGGACTCGCCATAAGCTTCTAGTAAGCAATCTTTATGCCAATCCGCCATCGAATACTTAATGCGTTCCATCACGGGTTTTAGCTTTTCACTTTCCCCTGGAGGGAACGTTCTAAAAAGCATTGTCATAAAATCTTTATTTTCGATCATGCCATCTATTTCAACGGCTAATTTTTTAACTAATACCGATTTGGGTGTTTCAGAAGTATCAAATTCGATCGCCATCGCATTTTCAAATATCTTATTGTGGTTATACTCAAATGCTTGAATGAGTAAGGATTCCTTTGAATCAAAATATTTATAAAGGGCTCCTTTAGAAATATGGCAATCATCAGCGATTTCTTGAACTGATGTCTTAAAATAGCCTTGTTCTGAAAATCGCTTAATGGCAGTTTGCATGATCTCTTTTTCTTTATCAGTCAGGGTATATTCACCTCTTTTCTTCGGGTGTGACTATCGAGTCATAATAAAACTGTTAAGTCATAAGCACAAAGGAAATCATAAATGACTATATGGTCAATTGTCAATAGATATTGACTAAATCATTGTAAAGATTGCTGATATAAAGCGGTTTCACAGTGTGACTATACGGTCGAATTGTTCGTGAATCTGTAACAGACTCGCCCAAAGGAGTGATTTGTCCCATAGAAAAACGCTTGGATTCATCCAAGCGTTTTTGATCAGGTGGAGATCTAGAGTTTAAAGTTTTGAACGGTGTTGTTTAAATCTTCCGCTAGTTTGGACAAAGCGTCGGCGCTTGATTTGATTTCTTCCATCGTGCTGTTGGTTTGTTGAACCGATGCTGAAGTTTGTTCAATGCCTGCGGATGTTTGTTCAGAAATGGCGGCAATGCTGTCGACAGAGTCATTAATATCTTGACCGTTTGTCGCTGCTGCCGAAAGATTGGTGGTCATGGATTGGATGCGCTCAGCCATTTTATTGAGATTATTGTGAATCGTACTAAAGGCGCTGCCCGTTTCCTCAATTTGTTCCGAACCTTTTTCGACCTGTTGGTAGCCGTCCTTTAAGGACTCAGTCATCTCAGAGGCTTCTTTTTGTAAATCGGTAACGATACTTGTGATGTCTTTAACGGAATTAGAGACTTCCTCCGATAATTTTTGGATTTCACTAGCGACAACTGCAAAGCCGCGACCGTGTTCACCAGCTCTTGCGGCTTCAATTGAAGCATTAAGCGCAAGCAAGTTGGTTTGTTCAGAGATCTTCTGGATCACTTGAACAAGTTTGGAAATATCATTGGTTCGTTCATTAAAGCCAGTTAACTGATCGACGGACGCCTTAACCAATTGATAAATCACTTGCATTTGTTTTTCGGAGTCATTCATTAAGGAAGACCCCTTTTCTGTCATTTCTAAAACTTCATCAGAATAAGACTGCATGAATTGGCTATTTTCATGTTCACTTTCGATTTTTTCCATGAAATCATTCATATTTTTGACCATGTCTTGGGTGGTGGCCGACTGCTCTTGAGTGCCTGATGATAATTCTTGCATGGTGGTCGCAATTTGGTTGCTGCCCGAACTGACTTCGCTGGCAGATTGTGCTAGTTCTTCACTGTTACCACTCACATCAGTCGATGCCTGATTGATGCGATTCACGATGTCCCTTAGGCTTGTCAGCATTTGATTAATCGCTATTGATAATTCACCCAACTCATCTTTGCCCTGGACATCAATTTGTTCCGTCGCAAGGTTACCTGCGGCGATATCTTTAGATGTGCCAATAGCTTTATTTAGTGTCCTTTTAACTAGACGATTCACGAAAATGAGGACGGCAATACCGAAAATAAGTGAAATGATGATCGAACTAAATAGGGCAATATATGTACCTGTGACATTTCCTGTGACTTGGTTAACAGCTTGATCCCGCTGTTGGTTAACGATCGTTCGAAGCTCTTCCAGTAAGTCAACCGTATTCCGGCGTATTTCATTGGCATCCATACGGAATGATGAGGCCTTGACCAGCTCACCGTCGTCAACAGCGGGAGCTATTTTTTCAAGAAAAAGCGTGTTTATTTTTTTGTCATTGGCTGTAATTTTCTTAAATAATTGACGTTGTTTCTTCGTATCCATTTTCGGCTTCACGCGTGCTTCCAGTTTGTTAAAGGTTTTGCGTTCGGCTTCAAAATCTTCAGTTAGTGATGCACTCGGACGTTTTAAATAATCAGAAATATGAGCGTCCTTTGACCGGATGAGCGACCCCATGGACGTGACATCAATGGCTCTTTGCCCGCGCCGCTCTAATGCGGAGACACTTCCTTGAATATTAGCAAGAAACACAGAGATGATGGCGCTTGAGACAGCGAATAACAAAATAGTTATCACAAAAGCGGATGCGTATTTTTGTCCGATCTTTAAATCCTTCCAACGGAACTTTTTAAATTTCTGCAAGAATTTAAGCATGCTTGCCCCCCTAGAATCAATTTCTTTATATATATCGGCGCCGTTTTAGAAAAGTTTAGACATCAACTGACATAAATTATCAAAAATCTGTGTTCTAGAGGGGACTATGATTCGGTATGTATGTTATATTAGTAAGAAATTATTTTAATAGGTTTGGGGTGATAGAATGACGGATCAATCGATGGATGAAGCGGTAGGAGAGAAAGAAGTAGGTCAGCTTAAGTTTCGTGGCGGGACGTTTATGGCCGCTTTACCGCTGGCCTTTTTTGTGGTTTGGGCAATTGTTCTGAGTGTTCAAGGCCTTATTACGGAACAGGCGCTGGTACTAGGTATTGTCATCGGTCTTGGTATTGGACTGCTTTTTTGCAAATCAAAATGGGCGGATTATGCTCAGAGCTTGTTTTCAGGCATGGCTCAACCCGTTGGTGTGGTCGCGGTTATTGCTTGGTTTTGGGCAGGGATGTTTGCTAAGATGCTACAAACCGGAGGGCTTGTGGACGGACTGATTTGGTTTGGCTTTATTACTAACATGTCAGGTGGATTGTTTGTCGGTTTGACCTTTGTTTTGGCTGCCCTCTTTGCAACAGCTGTTGGAACTGGTTATGGGACGGTCTCTGCATTTGGTATATTGATGTATCCTGCTGGTATCGCCCTTGGAGCTGACCCTGTCTTAATGTTAGCAGCGATCCTAAGTGGAGCGGTGTTTGGTGATAACCTGGCACCCGTATCCGATACGACAATTGTGTCAGCAACCACCCAAGAAACGGATGTGCCTGGTGTCGTTCGGTCACGGTTTAAATACTCAATCATAGCTGCAGTGCCGTCATTGATTTTATTTGTTATTTTCGGCGGTGGCGGTTCAGCAGAAAACTTAGCGGCGGTTGCACAATTGAAAAGTCAAGTGTCTCCGAACGGTTTATTGCTTTTAATTCCATTTATTCTTGTCATATTTCTAGCGCTAAAAGGTCATCATTTATTAACATCATTGACATGGGGAATCATCGTCTCCTTTTTCTTTATCCTGTTCGCAGGTGTTCCTTTGAAAGAGGTTTTATATATTCACATGAATAACAGTGGTTCACCAGTTGTTGAAGGTGCTTTGATTGAAGGAATTACAGGCTACTTTAATATGGCGCTCTTAATTTTATTTATATTAGCGGCGGCTTACTTACTAGAAGCAGCGGGTACAATGGAGGCTATCAAAGCCTTCTTTATGAAAATGATTAATAATGTTGTTCGCCGGGCAGAACTGACTATTTTTGGTATTGTGGCATTCTTGAATGTGTTTATAACGATTAATACCGCATCAGAAATCGCGGCCGCACCTTTTGTTCGCCGGTTGGGCAAAGAATATAATATCCATCCGTACCGACGAGCTAATTTTCTTGATACCATTTCATCCTCACTTGGTTATATTTTTCCGTGGAGTGCTGGGGTGTTACTTGCTTGGAGTACGATAAAAACAGCAGCTCAGGATTTTGATTTCATCACCGTTGTTAATCCGTCTCAAGTATTCCCGTTTGTCTTTCAGGGCTGGGGGCTCATGATCGTCATGCTGATTGCGGCGTTGACAGGATGGGGACTTCGTTTCCAAGGCAAGAATGGTGAAGCGGTCAAACGTAAGGACTTACCCAATGAAGGCAAGGAACTATCATGATAGAGGCTGACCAAGTTAGCTGAGGCCGTGGCAAGCGAGGGATTTTGACGAAGCATAACAAAAATGACTATTTTAACCAATCCTCCGAACGGATTAATATACAAGTTCGGAGGATGCTGTGACTAATATCCTTTTGTTCCAGCGACTCTATCTATAAAAAAGGGGACAACAGCGCGGATGCTTGTGTTTTAAGCTTTTGTATCCACGTGCGTTGTTCGAGATTTTCTTGTGTTACTTCGACAGATTGGGCCAAATCCTTTTTGGTCATTAAGTCAATTTTTTTGATTAGATTCTTATCATAAATGAAGCCGTTGATCTCTACATTCCAAAATAGACTCCGCTTATCAAAATTAGAGGTGCCTAGATAGCAGTTTACCTTGTCAACAATGAATACTTTGGCGTGGTAAAAGCCTTGATAAAAGTGAAAGATGCGTGCTCCTTTGTTCACGAGCGGTGTGAGATACTTATAAGAAGCAGGTTTGACGCATGGATGATCCTTCTTAAGCGGTAGCAGGATTGTTATCTGGACGCCTTGTTTTAATTTCTCTAGCAATAGGTTGAGGAGTCTTTGGCTTGGGATGAAATAAGGTGAGCCGATGAAAATCGTTTCCTGTGCCCGGCTTAAATGGTCAATAAATTCATCCTCCAGATCCTTGCCATACGTCGATACCAAACGCATTTCCGATTGACCGGTTTTCTCCAATATATCCGGCCTTTTGGAGTTCAGTTTTTCATTCGTCGCGCCTTCCCAATCACGCGTGAATTGGTCGTATAAATCAATGATCCCTTCACCGGATAACTTCAAATGATAATCCCGCCAGTCTCCAAACTTAGGTGCTTTTCCCAAATACTCATCACCCACGTTAAATCCGCCGTAATAACCAGTTTTACCGTCTAGAATTGCGATTTTACAATGGTTACGGCAATTTAAGTGATAAAAAAAGTAAGGGAATTTTGCTTTTGCGGTAAACGCAATCTCAATACCGGCAGCGGTTAATTCCTTTTGGGTTCTTTTAGAGAAGGCAAAGCTCCCCAGCTTATCCAAAAGTAACCGGACTCTAACCCCTTCCTGAGCTTTTCTTTTCATTAACTGGATCATCTCTTGACCTAATGAATCCTCTCGAAAAATGAAAAATTCAATATGAACGTAGTCCTGCGATTGGCTGATATCTTCTTTAAACGTATCAAAAAAACGCCTTCCATCCATAAATAAATCAATATTACTATGGCGGCTGGGTGGCTTGAAAAAAGGTCTTGTATGTTGATGGGTTTTAAACCCGAGATACAAATCAAGCATGATACCGAATAAAGTTAATATAATGATTAACAGAATCGCTAAAATGATGGTGAGAATCAACGGCAAATCCTCCTTAGAGGAACAAAGTCTATTGATTAGTTTCCCCGATCAGAAAAATTTTATGAAATCATGATTTTTTCTGACTGAATGCTCACTCATTTTTTAAAATGTATGTTATAATAACTAACAGAATATTAATCCCATTCAGATATGTATGGGCTTGCAAAAAAGCAATTTTGACTTCTAGTGAAAGGGGATGAATGAATGAACACCTTATTGTTGTTAAATTGGTTGCTGTTCCTAGGAATAACGGGTTATGGAATTTACTTATTTACCCATGTTGTGAAAACACGTTATGAATTCATTAAACTGGGGCAAAAAGCTGAATGGGATCAAACGGTTAAAGAGCGGTTGAAAAACATAGGTATTTACGTTTTCGGCCAAAAGAAATTACTTAAGGATAAGAAAAGCGGCAGTATTCATGTCATGATGTTCTATGGATTCTTATTAGTCCAATTTGGGGCTATAGACTTGATTTGGAAAGGATTAGATCCAGGCGGTCATTTGCCGTTTGGTCCAATTTATCCAGGTTTTGTCTTTTTTCAAGAACTTGTGACGTTGATGATTCTCGTTGCGGTTGTTTGGGCATTTTATCGCCGCTATGTGGAAAAATTAGTGAGGTTGAAGCGGGGATTTAAAGCCGGTCTTGTATTACTATTTATTGCGGTTCTCATGTTTTCCGTGCTATTTTCCAATGGTATGGAGATGATCGTTTCAGGCCTTGAATATACTTGGACAGCACCAATGGCGTCTTGCGTTGCGTTTGTATTCCAATGGTTGCCGGTGTCGGTGGCACAGGGGCTCTTCTACGCTTTCTGGTGGGTTCACTTACTGACACTATTATCATTTATGATCTACGTCCCGCAATCAAAGCATGCGCACTTGATTTTCGGCCCGGCCAATGTCTATTTAGGCCGCACCCATGAAGTTGGGCGCCTTAAGTCGATTGATTTTGAGGATGAATCGCAGGAGACTTTTGGTGTCAACCACATTACGGAATTTCAGGAAAGTCAGTTGATCGACCTTTATGCTTGTGTGGAATGTGGCCGTTGTACCAACGTTTGTCCGGCAACTGGAACTGGTAAAATGTTGTCACCGATGGATTTGATTGTTCGATTGCGTGATCATCTGACGGAATACGGGGCTTCAGTAACGTCACGATCTCCCTGGATGCCTGCCTATGCTTTTGGTCATACCAAAGGTAATCAGTTGGCCGCAGGTGGAAGCGGTAACAATTCGAATGATGAGGTCGCTGCATCCGTTGAGGCACCGCCGGAGGGGATTATTGGCAATGTGATCACTGAGGAAGAGATCTGGGCGTGTACAACATGCCGAAATTGTGAGGATCAATGTCCGGTGATGAACGAGCACGTGGATAAAATTATTGATTTGCGTCGTTATCTTGTCTTAACCGAAGGAAAAATGGATCAAGATACTCAGCGCGCGATGACGAATATCGAACGTCAAGGCAATCCTTGGGGACTGAGTAAAAAGGAACGCGAAGACTGGCGCGACGGCCGTGACGACATTGAAGTCAAGACGGTTAAAGAAATGAAAAAGAATGAGGAATCATTTGATTATCTTTTCTGGGTCGGTTCGATGGATTCTTACGATAATCGCAGCCAAAAAATTGCTCAGTCGTTTGCGAAGGTCATGAATGAAGCGGGGATCCGTTTCGCTATTTTGGGTAACAAAGAGAAAAATTCGGGGGATACGCCAAGACGGATGGGCAATGAATTTTTATTTCAAGAGCTTGCGGAGCAAAACATCCAGACGTTTGAGAAAAACGGCGTCAAGAAGATTGTCACCACAGACCCGCATGCTTATAACACATTTAAAAATGAATACCCTGAATTTGGTATGGAAGGCATTGACGTTTACCATCATACGGAATTGATTGCTGAATGGATCAAAGACGGTTTGATCAAGCCGAAATATTCCGTTAATGAACGGATTACGTATCATGATTCTTGTTATCTAGGACGTTATAATGAAGTTTACGATCCGCCGCGTGACATTTTAAAGGCGATTCCGGGTGTCGAACTCGTGGAGATGGAACGAAATCGAGAAACAGGCATGTGCTGCGGGGCCGGCGGCGGCCTTATGTGGACCGAAGAAGATACTGGCAGCCGCATTAACGTAGCACGCACGGAGCAGGCAATTGACGTCAATCCAACAGTGATCAGCAGCGCTTGTCCTTATTGCTTAACGATGATGAGTGATGGAACGAAAGCAAAAGAAAAAGACGAGGAAATTAGCACATATGACGTGGCTGAGCTTGTTGACCGTTCTCTTAGTTCCCCTGAGAAGGCAGCCGTTTAATGCTCTAATCAGATGCTCCCGCGAAGGGCGGGAGCCTGTTAACGGATGTTTTCTGAGCGAGCGTTCAATCAGATAATTATTTTTGCAAGCGTTTACTTATTTAGGAGGTTATATGAATGACAAAGACAGTGATCGTTGGTGCTAAACGATCGCCTTTTGGAAAATTAGGCGGAGCGTTGAGTTCAAAGTCCGCCGTCCAATTGGGCGGACAGGTGATTCAAGCAGCTTTAGAGCAATCACAGGTATCAGCACAGACAATAGATGAAGTTATTATGGGGATGGTCCTTCAAGGTGGGCAAGGGCAAATCCCTTCAAGGCAGGCTGCGCGCAGCGCGGGTCTTCCATGGGAGATTAAAACGGAGACCATTAATAAAGTTTGTGCATCGGGACTTCGCAGTGTTTCTCTAGGTGATCAAATTATTCGCGCCGGTGATGCGGGGACAATTGTCGCGGGCGGCATGGAATCTATGAGTCAAGCGCCTTATGTTCTGCCGAAAGCGCGCTGGGGATACCGTATGGGGGATGCATCGGTTATTGATCTTATGGTCCACGACGGATTGACGTGTGCTTTTAATCAGGTTCACATGGGGATTTACGGAAGCGGCACAGCCGAGAAATACGCCATCACCCGCGAGGAACAAGATAGTTGGGCCTATCGCAGTCAGCAAAAGGCAGCGGAAGCGATTGATGCGGGACGCCTCACTGAAGAAATCACTCCGGTTGAAGTCCCGCAGCGTAAAGGTGAGCCTATAATTGTCGATACGGATGAGGCCGTCCGCCGAAATACCACTTTAGAACAACTCTCTGCACTGAAACCGGCGTTTAGCCACGACGGCACCATTACGGCAGGCAATGCTCCCGGTGTTAACGATGGCGCTGGCGCCCTTGTGCTTATGGAAGGAGACGCGGCTCGCGAACAAGGTAAAGACGTCCTTGCCACAATTGTGGGTCATGCTGAGGTTGCGGTGGATGCCGAAGATTTCCCGGAAACACCTGGTCTTGTTATTAATGATTTGCTTACGAAAACAGGTCACAGCCTGGATGATATTGATCTATTTGAAATTAATGAAGCATTTGCTTCCGTCGCTCTAGCCAGCAAGGAAATTGCAAATCTCGATTCTGAAAAAATCAATGTGAATGGTGGCGCGGTAGCTATAGGTCACCCCATCGGCGCCAGTGGGGCGAGAATTTTAATGACACTGGTTTATGAATTGAAACGCCGCGGAGGTGGTCTAGGCATAGCCGCAATTTGTTCAGGCGGCGGGCAAGGAGACGCTATTTTAGTCGAGGTTTAAAGGTAACTCGGAAAATTATGGAGGGAATCTTATATGACACAAATCAATCGCGTCATGATAATCGGTGCTGGACAGATGGGAGCCGGCATTGCCCAAGTATTTGCGCAAGCAGGGTATCACGTCAGACTTTATGATAATCATACTGAAGCACTTAATAAAGGCATGACCCATATTAAAAGCCGGTTAAACCGGTTGGTAGAGAAAGGCAAAGCGACAGATGAAGACGTTCAGAATGCCCTCAATTATTTGCAGCCAGCCCGATCATTAAATGATGCCGGTCAAGTTGATTTGGTTGTTGAGGCCGCCGTCGAAAATATGGCCATCAAAACGCAAATTTTCAAGGAACTTGATCAAATCGCACCGGAGAAGGCTATATTGGCGACGAATACCAGTTCGTTACCTATCACTGAAGTCGCGGCGGCAACGAATCGTCCGGGTCAGGTCATCGGTATGCATTTTATGAACCCTGTTCCTGTTATGAAATTAGTAGAAGTTATTAGAGGGTTAGCTACGACAGACGAAACGTTTGCGACGGTTAGACAAATAGCAGAATCTCTGGGGAAAACACCGGTGGATGTCAGCGACTCTCCCGGTTTTGCTTCCAACCGCATTCTCATGCCGATGATTAATGAAGCTGTTTTTGCCTTATATGAAGGGGTCGCATCACCCGAAGATCTTGATAAAGTCATGAAATTGGGGGCAAATCATCCGATGGGCCCGTTAACGTTGGCTGATTTTATTGGCCTTGATACCTGCCTTTATATTATGGAAGTCCTGCATGAAGGGTTAGGCGATGATAAATACCGTCCATGTCCATTGTTAAGAAAATACGTGAAAGCTGGATGGCTCGGTAAAAAGACGGGCAAAGGCTTTTACGATTACAAATAGGGTGATTTGATATGCATCTGAAATGGACCGATGAGGAACAAATGATGCGAAAAATGGTTCGTGATTTTACTCAAAAGGAAGTTGCGCCGCTTGCGGATAACATCGATGAAACGGATACCTACCCCGTATCCTTAATCAGAAAAATGGGCTCGCTCGGTCTAATGGGTATCCCAATACCGGAGGAACATGGCGGGGCAGGCATGGACTTCACATCATACATCATAGCCATTCATGAATTGTCTAAGGTTAGTGCAACGATGGGCGTAATTCTATCAGTGCATACCTCAGTCGGAACGCACCCGATTTTATCCTATGGCAACGAACAACAAAAAAACGCTTATGTTCCAAAACTGGCGTCCGGTGAGTTAGTTGGTGCGTTTGGTTTAACAGAGCCGGGCGCCGGATCGGATGCTGCTGCGCTCAGCTGTCGAGCGAAGAGAGATGGTCATGACTACATTTTAAACGGATCAAAGGTATTTATCACAAATGGTGAGGCGGCTGATACATTTGTTGTGTTCGCCACGCTTGATCCGGACCAAGGCAAAGACGCCATTACCGCTTTCATCGTTGAAAAAGGTATGTCCGGTTTCACTGTGACAGGGAAGGAAAGAAAGATGGGACTCAATGGCTCTGGTACCGTAGGTCTGCAATTTGATGATGCTAGGGTTCCAGCCGCAAATAGGCTAGGTCGTGAAGGGGAAGGCTTTCAAATTGCCATGTCCAATTTAAATATTGGACGTATCGGTATTGCAGCCCAAGCACTCGGCATTGCTGAAGGTGCCCTGGAATATGCGCGCGATTACGCTCAGAAACGCTGGCAGTTTGGCAAGTCTATTTCGAAGCAACAAGGGATCGGCTTTAAGTTAGCGGATATGTCCACCCAAATTGAGGCTGCGAGGTTACTTGTGTACCAAGCAGCAGCATTGGTTGAAAGCGATATCACATGTACGAAAGAGGCATCCATGGCAAAACTATTGGCTTCACAAACGGCAGTTAGTGTGACCACCGAAGCGATTCAAGTCTTAGGCGGTTATGGTTATACCAAAGATTACCCCGTGGAGCGATTTTTTCGGGATGCTAAAGTGACAGAAATCTATGAAGGTACGAGTGAAATTCAGCGGATTGTTATTGGTCGTGAGCTGACCAAGTAAATATCGAAAAAGGAGACAGAATACATGAACTTTCAACTTTCCGAAGAACACGAGATGCTGCGAAAAATGGTGCGTGATTTTGCCAAAAATGAGGTGGAGCCGACAGCTGCTGAACGCGATGAAGAAGAGCGCTTTGACCGTGAGCTATTTGACAAAATGGCAGAGCTCGGTCTTACCGGGATTCCATGGTCTGAGGCTTACGGCGGCATTGGTTCTGATTATTTAAGCTATGTGATTGCCGTTGAAGAATTATCCAGAGTCTGTGCCTCCACCGGCGTAACCTTATCTGCCCACACGTCTTTAGCGAGTTGGCCAATTTATCAGTTTGGTAACGAATGGCAAAAACAAACATACCTCAGAGCCTTGGCAACCGGCGAAAAACTTGGCGCCTATGGCTTGACCGAACCTGGGGCGGGTTCAGATGCCGGTGCAATGCAAACGACAGCCAAACAAGATGGCGATTATTATATTATTAATGGCAATAAAGTTTTTACGACAAATGCCGGTGAAGCCGATATTTATGTCGTATTTGCTGTTACTGATCCGGAATCACAGCAACAAGGAACGAGTGCTTTTATTATTGAAAAAAACACACCAGGATTCTATATGGGTAAAAAGGAGAAAAAGCTAGGCATCCGTTCGTCCCCGACGATGGAACTTATTTTCGAAGATTGCCGGGTACCTAAGGAAAACCTTTTAGGCACAGAAGGTGATGGGTTTAAAATTGCGATGATGACATTAGATGGCGGACGCAATGGCATTGCCGCTCAAGCTGTCGGCATCGCTCAGGGAGCCCTAGATAAGGCCGTGGATTATGCTAAAGAACGGAAACAATTCGGCAAATCCATTGGCAAACAACAAGGGATCGGCTTCAAACTTGCTGATATGGCAACAAAGGTTGAGGCCTCTCGCCTATTAACCTATCAAGCGGCTTGGTTGGAAGGTGCGGGTGAGGCTTACGGTCAGGCTTCGGCTATGTCAAAGTTATTCGCCGGGGATACGGCCATGGAAGTGACAACAGACGCAGTCCAAGTATTTGGCGGTTATGGTTATACAAAGGATTACCCTGTGGAGCGCTACATGCGTGATGCAAAAATTACACAAATCTATGAGGGGACGAATGAGATTCAACGTCTGGTTATTTCTAGATATCTTATGAAAGCGTAGGTTGTTCATGATGGATAGTAAAAACGTCGATACATCCGTTAAAGATCGAAGACTTGTACAAAAACGTCGCGAGCAGATGATTAAAGCCGGGGTCAAATTATTTACCGATAAGGGGTTTCACCGGACGACAACGCGAGAAATTGCTCGCGAAGCCGGTTTTAGCATTGGCACATTATATGAATATATCCGTTCAAAAGAAGATGTTCTCTACCTTGTCTGTGATGATATTTATACACGAGTGAAACAAGGTTTAGAAAAACAGATCGACTTTAGTGGGGATCCGTGGTCAGCTTTGCGGCAAGCCATTCAAAATTACATTTACGTGATTGACGAACTTCAAGACGAGGTCCTCGTTATGTATCAGGAAACCAAGTCATTGTCCAAAGAGGCGTTACCTTATGTTCTTAATAAAGAACGTGAAATGGCGGTCATTTTTGAAAACATTTTAAAACGATGTGTTGACCTGGGCGTTCTCCATATCGACCAAGAATGGCGTGCCTTCCATGCCCAGCAAATTTTGGTTCAATGCCAGATGTGGACGTTTCGCCGATGGGCTGTTCAAACGCAATTTACACTTGAACAGTTTGCGACAAAGCAAGTTCATTCGCTGCTGCAGAGTATCAAACCGGCTTAAAGGAGGAGAATCATCAATGTCACAACCACAAATGTACCAACCAAAAAACCATGTCAGATTTGTCACCGCGTCGAGTTTGTTTGATGGTCATGATGTTTCCATCAATATTATGAGGCGGATATTACAATCAGGGGGCGCTGAGGTCATTCATCTTGGACACAATCGATCTGTTGAGGAAGTTGTGAATGCGGCGATTCAGGAGGATGCACAAGGTATAGCCATTTCATCTTACCAAGGCGGTCATGTGGAATATTTTAAATACATGTATGACTTGCTTCAGGAACGTGATGCCAAGCATATCCGCATCTATGGCGGCGGTGGCGGGGTGATTATTCCCGAGGAAATTAAAGAATTGCATGATTATGGTATTGCCTGGATTTTTTCACCAGAGGATGGGCGCAAATATGGTCTTCAAGGTATGATTAGTCTCATGTTAGAGGAATGTGACTTCCCAACTGTCACCCAAATTGAAAATGAATGGGAACAGGCACAAGAAGGCGATTATCGTGCCTTGTCACGCATCGTGACGATGGCTGAAAATGGCCTTAAGGCCCCCGAAGAAATGTCAGCTGCTTTAGAAACGGCTGGGCAGGGTCATCATAGCGATATTACTGCGCGGAAAACCCCCGTGATCGGGATTACGGGAACGGGGGGTGCCGGCAAAAGTTCATTAACGGATGAACTGGTTCGCCGGTTTATTAATCATTATCCCGAGAAAAAACTCGCGATTATTTCCGTCGATCCGACCAAACAAAAAACGGGTGGCGCTTTACTTGGCGATCGCATTCGCATGAACGCGATTCATCATCCAAATGTGTATATGCGATCGTTGGCTACAAGAAAATCGAAAACGGAGCTGTCAGCTGCTGTTCGCGATGCCATTCAAATGGTCAAAGCAGCCCCCTTTGACATGATTATTGTGGAAACAAGCGGGATCGGCCAAGGAGATGCGGAAATCACGGAAGTATCTGACGTCTCTATGTACGTCATGACAAGTGAATTTGGTGCACCCTCGCAACTTGAAAAAATTGATATGATTGATTTTGCAGATTTGATTGCAGTTAATAAATTTGACCAAAAAGGTTCCGAGGATGCCCAAAAAGAGGTGCAGAAACAGTATCAACGCGGTCACTTATTGTTTGATCAAGATCCAAAGGAGATGCCCGTTTATGGAACGATTGCCAGCCAGTTTAATGATGCGGGAACGAATATTTTATTTAGCGCTTTAATGAAAGCGGTAACAAATAATGTCGAATTGGATTGGGAGGTGCCGGATGCTCAAGCATTAACGGTCAAACGACAAAACGTTGTCATCCCGGCAGAACAAACGCACTATTTAAATGATATTGTTCGTACCGTTCGCAGCTATCACGAGTTGATTAAGCAAGAAGTGAAAGCAGCGCGGCGCTGTTTCCAAATTCAGGGCACCATCGAAGCGATGCAAAATATGAATCAGACCAATGATATTGACATAACTAAATTAGAGGATCTCAAGGCCAGTTGGTGGAACCAATTGCATCCTGATTCAAAGACAATTCTAGAAGGCTGGGATGATCTCAAAGATAGATATAAGCAGAAGACATTTACCGTTAATATCCGTGGCAAAGAAATTGTCAATGAGTTAACCACTCAAAGTTTATCTGGCCTGGACATCCCCAAAATCGCTTTGCCAAAATATGAGGACTGGGGCGAGATTCTACAATGGGTCTATAAAGAAAATGTTCCGGGTTCATTCCCTTATACTGCGGGTGTATTTCCGTTAAAACGCAAAGGTGAAGATCCGAAACGGCAATTTGCTGGTGAAGGTACGCCAGAGCGGACTAACCGGCGTTTTCATTATCTTTCTAAGGATGACGATGCCAAACGATTAAGCACCGCTTTTGACTCTGTAACGTTATACGGTGAAGATCCCGACCGCCGTCCTGATATCTACGGAAAAGTGGGTGAGAGCGGCGTCAGTATTTGTAATTTAGATGACATGAAGAAGCTTTATGCCGGTTTTGATTTATGTGCACCATCAACCTCGGTATCGATGACGATTAATGGTCCGGCGCCGATCATACTCGCGATGTTTATGAATACCGCGATAGATCAACAGTTAGAAACATTCACAACGGATAACGGTCGAAAACCTACGGAGGTTGAAGCGGCTGAAATTAAAGCGGCAACGCTGCAGGTCGTTCGTGGTACTGTCCAAGCGGATATTTTAAAAGAAGATCAGGGTCAAAATACATGCATTTTCTCTACTGAATTTGCTTTGCGTCTCATGGGTGATATCCAACAATATTTCACAGACCATCAAGTGCGCAATTATTATTCGGTGTCAATCTCGGGTTATCATATTGCTGAAGCTGGTGCTAATCCGATTTCTCAGTTGGCCTTCACCCTCGCTAACGGATTCACCTATGTGGAGTATTACTTAAGCCGGGGCATGGCTATTGACGATTTTGCACCCAATTTGTCTTTCTTCTTTTCTAATGGCCTCGACCCTGAGTACACAGTAATTGGGCGCGTGGCCCGCAGGATTTGGTCGGTTGTCATGAAAAATAAGTATGGGGCCAATGAACGTAGCCAGAAGTTAAAGTATCATATCCAAACGTCGGGACGTTCTCTGCATGCCCAAGAAATGGACTTTAATGATATTCGCACAACGCTGCAAGCCCTTATGGCAATTTATGATAATTGTAACTCGCTTCATACCAACTCCTATGATGAAGCAGTGACCACTCCTTCGGAAGAATCGGTGCGCCGGGCGATGGCGATCCAAATGATTATCTCTAAAGAAATGGGTTGGGCTAAAAATGAAAATCCCCTTCAAGGGTCTTTCATTATTGATGAATTAACGGATCTTGTTGAAGAAGCGGTGCTAGCCGAATTTGATAGAATCAACCAACGCGGTGGTGTGCTCGGAGCGATGGAAGTTCAATATCAGCGCGGAAAGATTCAAGACGAATCGATGTATTATGAAATGCAAAAGCATAGCGGAGCATTGCCAATTGTTGGTGTTAACACTTACCTTAACCCGAACCAAACAGATGATTCTGAAGCTAACCAAGACCTCCAGTTAGCTCGAGCATCAAAAGAGGAAAAGGAGCAACAAATCAGCCATCTTAAAACGTTTCAGCAAATTCACGAAGACGAGTCAGAGGCTGCTCTTCATCGATTAAAGCAAGTAGCGCTGACTGAAGGCAATATTTTTGCAGAACTGATGGAAACGGTTAAAGTGGCTAGTCTTGGACAGATCACAAGGGCGCTCTATGACGTTGGAGGTCAATATCGCAGGAATATGTAACTGCATCGAGTGATATGTCTCGACCCTTGTTTTTATCCTTTAAGAATAAAAAACTGATTAAAGGACTTGATTTTTTTAGTCAACATGTTTAAAAATAATGATGACACTTTTTATTAAGCATAGTTTGAAGTAATTTGTCTATAATGGTGGATATATTAAGAACAGTTTGGACTGAAAGGGTGCAATTGGCAATGACGATGACAGCTAATGGACAGCCGATGATTGAAAGAGTTCATGATCTGCTTGAAAAGGATGGGCAGCCGAAGAATTTTTATGATCTTGTTGCACAATTAGATATTGGTGGCGCGGATGATGACCGCGGTCGTGCTTTAACCCGGCTTTTTACTAATATGACTGTCGATGGTCGATTCATATGTATCGGTGACAATTATTGGAGTCTGAAAAAGTGGTATCCTGTTGACCAGCGTGAAGAAGAAGTGGCTATCAAAATGAAATCAAAAGATAAGAAAGATAAGAAAGAGAAGAAAGGGAAAGCCGCTGATGATGTCGAGGTTGAGGATGAATTGGAAGGCTTGGATGAAGACCTTGATCTTGATCTTGACCTTGACTTAGATAAGGATGATGAAGCTGATAAGGGAGAACAACCGGCTCATGATGATAACTATGACGACTAAGAAAAGTTTTGCTTTTTAACAGCGTGTTTGGTACAATCATTTTTGGGCTATTAATTCGAATAATAAAGGATTCAAAGTCATAGTGAGGCCCTCCTATTTTTGGAGCGGCGTCACTTTTTTTTATGGGAAAGTTTCTTCAGGAGCTCCCGATTGTCAGGTTAACGTTGAAACTTTCAATACAGACTAACCCTATATAACTTTTTGATGATCTGATGAAGGGGATGTGAATATGACAAAATATATTTTTGTGACCGGCGGTGTGGTTTCTTCCCTTGGTAAAGGTATTACAGCGGCATCTCTGGGACGCCTTTTGAAAAACCGCGGCTTGAGTGTGACGATACAAAAATTTGACCCTTATATTAATGTTGATCCAGGTACAATGAGCCCTTATCAACATGGTGAAGTGTTTGTGACCGATGATGGTGCAGAAACCGACTTGGATCTGGGTCACTATGAACGGTTTATTGACATCAATCTGAACAAGTATTCCAATGTTACCACGGGGAAAGTGTACTCAACAGTTTTAAAAAAAGAGAGACGCGGTGATTACTTAGGTGGAACAGTTCAAGTTATCCCCCACGTCACTAATGAAATCAAGGATCGTATATATCGCGCTGGAAAAGAAACGAATGCGGATGTTGTGATTACCGAAATTGGCGGCACGGTTGGGGATATTGAAAGTCTCCCGTTTTTGGAAGCCATCCGGCAAATGAAAAGCGACGTTGGCATAGACAATGTGATGTATCTCCATTGTACGCTTGTACCTTATATTAAAGCAGCGGGTGAAATAAAGACCAAGCCAACCCAGCATAGTGTTAAAGAGCTGCGGAGTTTGGGCATTCAGCCGAATGTGATTGTCGTGCGCACCGAAATGCCGCTGTCGCAAGAAATGAAAGACAAGATTGCTTTGTTCTGTGATATTGATCCGAAGGCCGTTATTGAAGCTATGGATGAAGAAACATTATATCAAGTGCCTTTAGCTTTACAAGAACAGCATTTGGATCAGATTACGTGTGATCATTTAAAATTATCTTGCGGACAAGCGGATATGACCGAATGGAAGCAGCTAGTTAATAAAGTTTCCAATCTTAATGGAGCGGTAACCATTGGTTTAGTTGGTAAATATGTCGACTTGCAAGATGCTTATATTTCCGTTGTTGAAGCTTTGAAACATGCCGGTTTTGCGTATGATGCCGATGTTAACGTCCAATGGATTAACTCGGAAAAAGTTACGGATTACAATGTCAATGATATGCTGGCTGGTGTTGATGGTATTCTTGTTCCCGGTGGTTTTGGTGACCGTGGTATTGAAGGCAAGATCCGCGTGATCACATTTGCTAGGGAAAATAAAATTCCATTCTTGGGAATTTGTTTGGGAATGCAATTAGCTTCCGTTGAATTTGCCCGCAATGTTGTCGGATTGAAGGGTGCCCATTCCGCTGAAATTGATCCGTCAACGCCTTATCCGATCATTGATCTATTACCGGAACAAAAAGAAGTCGAAGATTTAGGCGGGACATTACGCCTTGGTATTAATCCGGCTAAAGTTCAGGAGAATACTCACGCATTCCGAGCTTATGAGGATCAAGTGATCTATGAACGGCATAGACATCGTTATGAATTTAATAACGAATACCGCGAGACAATGAAGGAATACGGTTTTGTCTTTTCTGGGATTAGTCCCGATGGGCGATTAGCCGAAGTTATCGAAATTAAGGATCATCCTTGGTTTGTAGCTTCCCAATTTCACCCTGAGTTCAAATCAAGGCCGACACGTCCGCAGCCCTTATTTAAAGATTTCGTAGGTGCGGCCCTGGGGGAAAAATGAAGGTACGAGCGAGGAACACCATTAAGTATGATTCAAACGCTTGAGGTTTTTGGCACAGAGGTTTATAGGTGAAAAGGTGAAAAAGGGAAGCTGGTCAATAGGGGGAGGCGATCCCCCCTATATTTTATAATTCAGCACGCTTCGATAAATTCCTTCAAATTCCCCAAAATTTTTACATAATCAGTAAAAATCCTGTTCTGTTAGGATTTCGTATGTCGATAAATATAGTAAATGATACGCATAAAAAGCAGCTAATGTTGAAGGGTGTCCGACTTTTTGACCATCATCCATCGGAATCATTGATCGATTCGAGTCTGTATTGATGACGATGTCTGTCATAGACGCCCATTGTGGCACTGTTTGTGGGGTGATGATGACACATGATGTGCCTCTTGCCTGTAATTGTTTTGCGGTATCTGCAACATCTGCAGTTTGGCTAGTATCATCGATAATAAGGGCTCGATCCCTTTCCGTTGTCGCAACTAGCTCCTCATTTTGGAATAGAAATTGAGCTTCTGGAATGGCATTAGGGCCACAAACAGCTTCATAGGCAACCCCAATCATCCGGCCCATACCCCAACAGTAGATCGTGCCATCAGCAATGGACGCTTGAGTCAGTAATCGCGCACCATCTTCAATGTCGAAGGCACTGTTTTCATTGATGTTTTCGAAAATCCCTTGGAGTTGTGTTTGATAAATTTTGTGCATCTTAAGCACCTCCTACCCGATTATTTTCATCGTAACATATAGGAATCTGATGGAGTGATATGTAGATTTTAGCAGGAGTTTAGAAATATGTGGCGAAATATCCAATCTAGAAAAGAATGCAGGTAGATAGATCTTTATAACAGATGAAGTAGGAAAGGCGGATGATCATGGCTCAGCAAAAATTACTGATAGTGGATGATCAATATGGGATTCGAATTTTACTTGATGAAATATTTCAAAAAGAGGGTTATCAAACATTTCAAGCAGCTAATGGTGTTCAAGCCTTGGATATCGTTAAAAACGAGCAGCCCGGTCTCGTTGTTTTAGATATGAAAATTCCCGGTATGGATGGACTGGAAATTCTAAAGCGGGTTAAAAAGGATTACCCAGATATCAAGGTGATTATTATGACAGCCTATGGCGAATTGGATATGATTCAAGAAGCGATTGACCATGGTGCTGTGACGCATTTTTCTAAACCATTCGATATTGAGGAAATATTATCGGCTGTTAAAGGTGAACTTCCGGTCTGATCATAAAAAAGGTTTGGTGAATGGAAGATTTTAAGTTATTAAAGTCAACCATTTTCTGATTAATTTCATGTTATGATATAATTGATTTTGCCTAAGCCGATTAGGGTGAATGGGTTTGCTTGTCTTTTTAATGAAATGTGTGAGAGTAGCAAACTAAAGCTGATATGTCATAAAGGAGGACACACTTATGCCATTAGTTTCAATGACGGAAATGCTTAAGAAGGCCAAATCTGAGCATTATGCCGTTGGTCAATTTAACATTAATAACCTCGAATATACGCAAGCGATTCTTCAGGCAGCTGAAGATGAACAATCGCCGGTCATTCTAGGAGTTTCTGAAGGGGCAGCCAAATATATTGGCGGTTTTCATGTAACTGTCCAATTGGTTAAAGCTCTTATGGAACAGTATGGCACTACTGTTCCCGTCGCCATCCATTTGGATCATGGATCTTCCTTCGACAAATGTGTACAAGCGATTCGGGCCGGATTCACTTCGGTCATGATTGACGGCTCTCATTATCCTTTGGAAGAAAACATTGCTCTAACGAAAAAGGTCGTTGAGGCCGCACATCCTGCAGGGGTTTCCGTGGAAGCTGAACTAGGACGTATTGGTGGTCAAGAAGATGACGTTGTTGTTGAAGATGCTGAGGCTGCCTACGCGATTCCATCTGAGTGCAAGCAGCTGATTGATGAAACAGGTGTGGATTGTTTTGCTCCAGCACTTGGTTCGGTTCACGGTCCATATAAAGGCGAACCCAATCTCGGCTTTGATCGTATGGAAGAAATCAGCAAATTAACCGGCGTTCCGCTCGTGCTTCATGGAGGCAGCGGCATACCGATTGCTGATGTACAAAAAGCGATTCGCTTTGGTCATGCCAAAGTTAATGTCAATACGGAAAGTCAAATCGCTTCTGCTCAAGTTGTGCGTCAAGTTTTAGATGAAAAACCCGAACTGTATGATACACGTAAGTACTTTGGTCCAGCACGTGATGCTATTAAAGAAACAGTTGTTGGCAAAATGCGTGATTTTGGTTCGTCCAATAAGGCATAAGTTTAAGCCAATTGGATAACGGTTAGGTTAAGTCACTTGATTCATCAATAACTTTTTAGGGGGGAGTTGCCTAAGATGAAATATTTCATTGATACGGCAAATGTTGAGCAAATTTCGGAAATTAATGACTGGGGCATTATTGACGGTGTGACGACGAATCCGACACTTGTTGCTAAAGAAAACGCGGATTTTACTGAGCGATTAAAGGAGATCACAGCTATTGTATCGGGTTCGGTTAGCGCTGAAGTCGTCGCAACAGATGCTGAAGGCATGATTGCAGAAGGCAAACAACTTGCTGCCATCGCGCCGAATATTACGGTCAAAATTCCGATGACATCAGAAGGACTGAAAGCAGTTAGTCATTTGCATGCAAATAACATTGATACCAATGTGACCCTTGTGTTTTCTGCCAACCAAGCTCTTCTAGCTGCAAGAGCCGGGGCAACTTATGTTTCGCCTTTTATCGGTCGGCTTGATGATATTGGGCAAAGTGGCACTGAGTTAGTGGGACAGATTGCTGAACTATTTGCGGTGCATGAGCTAGATACGCAAATTATAGCAGCTTCTGTTCGCCATCCCCAACATGTTATTGATGCCGCGTTATCCGGTGCTGATATTGCGACACTGCCTTATAAACTGTTCAGTCAGCTCGTCGGGCATCCATTGACTGATAAGGGATTAGCGGCATTTCTGGAAGACTGGCATCAATATAAAGGGAACCAAAAGTAAAAGATTTAATGCATAATGCATCTACTTTTACACATAATACGGTGTAAAATATGACATCAGGGTTTATGTATATGTACCATAACCGTGAGATGACAGAAAAGGGAGTCAACCCATGGATAAGCTAATGATTGAAGGCGGTCAGCGCCTTAAAGGGACCATACAAGTCAGCGGAGCAAAGAATAGTGCAGTTGCGTTGATACCGGCAGCTATTTTGGCGAAAGACACTGTTACCATTGACCAATTACCAAATATTTCAGACGTACAGACCCTGTCCGAATTGTTGGAGGAAATTGGTGGTACTGTCCAATTGGAAGGTGATGCATTGACTGTTGACTCAAGTCAAATGGTATCTATGCCGCTTCCAAATGGCCGGGTGAAAAAGCTAAGAGCTTCCTACTATTTAATGGGAGCTATGCTGGGCCGGTTTAAAAAAGCTGTTATTGGTTTGCCTGGAGGGTGTAATCTTGGCCCACGTCCCATTGATCAACACATTAAAGGTTTTGAGGCCCTAGGTGCCGAAATTACAAATGAGCAAGGGGCAATCTATTTGCGTGCTGAAGAACTGGTGGGTGCACGCATTTACCTTGATGTTGTCAGTGTCGGGGCAACGATTAATATTATGTTGGCGGCTGTAAGAGCCAAAGGCAAAACCGTCATTGAAAACGCGGCGAAGGAACCGGAAATTATTGATGTTGCAACGTTGTTGACGAGTATGGGAGCTAAAATTAAAGGTGCGGGAACGGACGTTATCCGCATTGAGGGTGTTCAAGAGTTACACGGCTGCCGTCATTCGATTATTCCTGATCGTATCGAGGCTGGAACATTTATGGCTGCGGCTGCTGCCATGGGTGACCAGGTTCTCATTGATAATGTCATTCCACAGCACGTTGAATCTTTGACGGCAAAACTTCGTGAAATGGGGATCCAGGTAGAGATCGGTGATGATCAAATGATGATTTCTAATTCAGGAGATCCGTTTAAGAAAATTGATGTCAAAACACTGGTATACCCAGGATTCCCGACGGATTTACAGCAACCTTTGACATCGCTGTTAACGCAGGCTGATGGCACAAGCATGGTCACCGATACGATCTATACATCCCGTTTCAAACATGTCGATGAACTGCGGCGAATGGGTGCGGATATCAAGGTTGAAGGAAGTTCGTCAATCATTCACGGTCCGGTGACCTTACAAGGTGCACGCGTCCGGGCAACAGATCTACGCGCAGGAGCGGCTTTAGTGATTGCGGGTTTAATGGCCGACGGTGTTACGGAAGTGACAGGCGTTGAGCATATTGACCGTGGTTACAGCCTTTTAGTAGAAAAGCTAAAAGGTATTGGTGCCAAAATTTGGCGTAAAGACTTGGATACCCGAGAGCAAGAGCAGGTTATAACTTGATATTCATCTTGGAAATCGTCTAATCAGGCGGTTTTCCATTACAAATAAATGGAAGCGTTTTACATTGAGGGGGAGAACCGGATATGGAAAGAAGTCTATCAATGGAATTGGTCCGCGTAACTGAAGCAGCTGCCTTAGCTTCAGCGAGGTGGATGGGACGTGCCAAAAAGGAAGAAGCTGATGATGCGGCCACAACGGCCATGCGTAGTGTGTTTGATACTGTACCTATGGAGGGCACAGTTGTTATTGGCGAAGGCGAAAAAGATCAAGCTCCAATGCTCTATATCGGCGAAGATTTAGGAACGGGAGATGGACCAGGGGTTGATGTTGCCGTTGACCCTGTGGAAGGAACCAATATTGTTGCTAAAGGGACGTGGAACGCTTTAGCAGTCCTCGCGATTGCTGACCGGGGAAATCTATTACACGCCCCGGATATGTATATGGACAAAATCGCCGTCGGGCCCGAGTCCGTCGGAAAAATAAATCTTGATGCGCCTGTGGTTGATAATCTAGAAGCTGTAGCGAAGGCAAGAAATAAAGATGTTGAAGATTTGGTGGTCGTCATCTTAGACAGGCCCCGACATGATCAATTGATCAAAGATGTCCGCAACGCAGGTGCCCGCATCAAATTAATACCAGAAGGCGATGTAGCCGCCGCCATTCACACAGCTTTTGATAACACTGGCGTTGATATGTTATTAGGGCAAGGTGGAGCCCCTGAAGGTGTTATTTCTGCGGTGGCGTTAAAGTGCCTAGGAGGAGAAATTCAAGGAAGGTTAATGCCGCGTAATGATGAAGAATTAAACCGCTGTTTGAACATGGGCATAAGTGATGTCAATCAAGTCTTGCACATGGAAGACTTAGTTAGCGGTGATGATGCTATTTTTGCAGCTACCGGTGTGACCGATGGCGAGCTCCTTCGAGGTGTCCGTTATCAAGGTAATAAAGGTCGTACACAATCATTAGTCATGCGAGCCCGTTCAGGAACGGTTCGTTTTATCAACGGTGATCATAGTCTTATTAAAAAACCGAATCTCGTGATCAAAAATGAATAAGCACTAGCTTTTGCTAGTGCTTCTTGAAAAGATGGGGAAACAAGCGTATAATTCACTGTTGTTGCTTGACAGTGTCCTTGCCTGTATATAAATTAGCGTTACCGGCAAAGCTATGAATAGTTACTGCAAATCAAGCACTTCTCTTAATTTCTTTCAACTCTTCCTAATTTATTTTTTCTTCTCTCAGATTAGCTATTTACCAATGCCAATTACGAAAACTGAAAAGTGTGGTGTCATAATGGAAGTCACATTGGCAGAACTTGAGAACATGAAGTTAAAAGAACTTTATGATCTTGCCAAACAATATAAAGTTTCATATTATAGTAAATTAACAAAACGAGAACTGGTTTTCTCTATATTGAAAGCCCGTGCGGAAAATGACGGATTGTCATTTATGGAAGGCGTTTTGGAAATCATCACTTCAGAAGGATTCGGTTTCTTACGACCGATTAATTATTCACCGAGTTCCGAGGATATTTACATATCCGCTTCCCAGATCAGACGCTTTGACCTTAGGAGCGGTGATAAAGTTTCCGGGAAGGTGAGACCGCCTAAAGAGAATGAAAGGTATTTCGGTTTACTGCATGTTGAGGCGGTTAACGGTGATGATCCTGAAACTGCTAAAGACCGTGTTTATTTTCCGGCATTAACCCCTCTATATCCGGAAAAGAAAATGTCGTTGGAAACGCATGCCAAAGGCATATCAACCCGTGTCATGGATATGATTTCCCCAGTTGGATATGGCCAGAGGGGACTTATCGTTGCTCCGCCTAAAGCGGGTAAAACCATGTTGCTAAAGCAAATCGCAAATAGTATCACAACGAATCATCCCGATAGTGAACTCATTGTCCTTCTCATAGACGAGCGTCCTGAAGAAGTCACTGATATTGAACGTTCAGTTGACGGGGATGTCGTCAGTTCAACTTTCGATGAGGTTCCCGATAATCATATAAAAGTCGCTGAACTTGTCCTTGAACGGGCGATGCGATTAGTGGAACACAAAAAAGATGTTGTCATCCTACTGGATAGTATTACGCGCTTAGCAAGAGCCTATAACTTAGTCATACCACCAAGTGGACGAACCTTATCTGGAGGGATTGATCCCGCTGCGCTTCATAAGCCAAAACGATTCTTTGGTGCCGCTCGAAACATTGAAGAAGGCGGCAGTTTAACGATTTTGTCCACCGCCTTGGTCGAAACAGGTTCAAGGATGGATGACGTCATTTTTGAAGAATTTAAAGGTACGGGGAACATGGAACTCCACCTTGACCGCAAACTGGCTGAGCGCCGCATCTTTCCAGCGATTGATATTCGCAAGTCCGGAACACGTAAAGAAGAGATGTTAATTGAAAAGGATCACTTAGATAAGTTATGGTCGATCCGCAAAACGATGGACGACTCATCCGACTTTGTTAATCACTTCTATCGTCGTTTGCGCCAAACGAAATCAAATGAAGAATTTTTCCGGCTGTTTGAGAAAGAGAAGAGTGGTCAATCTTAAGGGAATTTTAAATGGAAAAAATTCGATTTGCATATCCCTCTTTAGGTTGATATAATAAATGCTGTTGCGATAGAGAAACTCTGGTTTGAGAGATAATCAGGGCATAAAGGAGATG
The DNA here is from genome assembly GCF_900178005.1 of Tuberibacillus sp. Marseille-P3662. Lineage (NCBI taxonomy): Bacteria > Bacillati > Bacillota > Bacilli > Caryophanales > Sporolactobacillaceae > Tuberibacillus > Tuberibacillus sp. Marseille-P3662. Next base: position 289,633 of record NZ_FXBS01000005.1, read on the forward strand.
GAAAGCATGAAACAAGGAATTCATCCAGAATACCATAAAGTCACTGTTAAATGCTCTTGCGGCAATGAATTCGAAACAGGCTCCGTTAAAGAAGGGCCTCTTAGTGTAGAGATTTGCTCGAATTGCCATCCGTTCTACACAGGTCGTCAAAGATTTGCTGATAGTGGTGGCCGTGTTGACCGCTTTAAGAAAAAATATAATCTTAAGTAATAATGATGAGATCCTGAGACAGGCAAGTCTTCTTGCCTGTTTTCTTTATATTTTTCCGCTTAAAAGGAGCGCACGCCCATGCAGTTAACCAATCAAAATGGCTGGCTTGAGTGTATTTGTGGCAGCATGTTTTCAGGAAAGTCTGAAGAGTTGATCCGCCGCGTCAGACGTGCGACGTTTGGCAAGCAGAAGGTCGAAGTATTTAAACCCGCTGTTGATAACCGTTATAGTGAGGAAGCCGTTGTTTCGCATGCGGGTCATTCCGTTGTTGCTAGACCTATTGACCAAGCGCAGCAAATCATGGCTCTTAAGGAAGCTGATACTCAAGTCATAGCTATTGATGAAGCCCAGTTTTTTGCTGCCGATGTTGTTACAACTGCTGAAGTGCTGGCAGATCAGGGTGTCCGGGTGATTGTGGCCGGGTTAGACTTAGACTTCCGTGGGGAGCCTTTTGGACCGATGCCGGAATTGATGGCGGCAAGTGAGACCATTAGCAAATTAAATGCCATTTGTATGGTTTGTGGTTCACCAGCGAGCCGCACACAGCGATTGATTGACGGTCATCCGGCAAATTATCATGATCCGGTTATATTGGTGGGTGCTTCGGAATCTTATGAGCCGCGTTGCCGGCATTGTCATCAAGTTCCCAGCCACACGGTACCCAAGACGAGCACGCCAGAAACGGTGGAAGTAGGAGAAAATTAGCAGGCAATAAACATCTTTTTATGGGAAAAGCTACCCGTGAGGAGGTGTTTTTCTTATGAAAAAATCGCTTCTCATCGGAGCTTTGGCTTTAACGGTTACACAAACAGGTTGTGGGGTGCAGACGGCAGAGGAGAATGATGTGACGCCCTATGACACCAGTGCTGAGAATAAGAATGCTGGTGACAACTATTTTGGACTTGGTCCTGTGAGTGATTATTTTTCAAACCGCAATCAAGATGCAGGCAACTCTTATGACGGTAACCGGACACCAGAATACTCGAATATGGGGACCAAAAACTTTAATTATGGCCACGATCGGGACATGATTCGCCATACAATTAGCGAAAAAGACCATTTTACGCCAGGTTCCGTTAGATTTGCCGGGGGTAAGGCGGTTGTAGGTGCTAAATATAAAGGGCCGGATGCCGCTTATGACAGGCAAGTTAAAGAACTTAAGGACACACTGCAAAGCCAAATGGTTCGATATAATATCGTGCTTCGTGTCAAAAGATAGGTGCGGGAGTTTCGCCTCCCGCACAACAATACATATGATATAAGTGCCTGACTGTTTTTTTGACTAGGGGTGTCTACTGTACTATAATAGCTTTGTTATCGGAAAAGATCGAGGTGAAGCAACGTGCTTGAACGTTTGCAATCAATTGAAGATCGTTATGAAAAATTGAATCAACAATTAATGGATCCTGAAGTCATTAATGACGCTAAGAAACTTCGTGAATATTCGAAAGAACAGGCTGATTTACAAGACATTGTACAGACATACCGTGACTATAAAGAGGTCATCGAAGAGTATGATGGCGCCAAAGCTATGGTTGCGGATGAAACCGATCCAGATATGAAGGAAATGGCGCGTACCGAAATGGAAGAATTGGGGGATCGTCAGCAAGAATTAGAGGAACAATTGAAGAAAATGATGATGCCAAAAGACCCCAATGATGATAAGAATGTGATTGTAGAAATCCGAGGTGCCGCTGGCGGGGATGAAGCTGCTTTGTTCGCAGGTGATTTGTATAAGATGTATACGCACTATGCTGAAACCAACGGATGGAAAGTGGATGTCATTGAAACCAGTGAAAATGAAGTTGGCGGTTTTAAAGAAGTGATTTTTATGGTTAACGGTCAAGGCGCGTATTCCAAGCTCAAGTTTGAAAGTGGTGCTCATCGTGTTCAACGTGTGCCCGAAACGGAATCGGGCGGACGTATTCATACGTCCACAGCAACGGTTGTTGTGTTGCCGGAAGCTGAGGAAGTTGAAGTGGATATTCAAGACAAAGATATTCGTGTTGACACATTCGCTTCGAGCGGTCCCGGAGGTCAAAGTGTTAATACAACGATGTCGGCGGTCAGGTTAACGCACGAGCCCACAGGTATTGTCGTCTCCTGTCAGGATGAAAAATCGCAAATTAAGAATAAAGAAAAAGCGATGAAAGTGTTGCGGGCGAGAATTTATGACAAGTATCAAAAAGAAGCTGAGCAGGAATATGATGAACATCGGAAGTCAGCAGTCGGTTCTGGTGATCGTTCTGAACGGATTAGAACTTACAATTTCCCACAAAGCCGGGTCACGGATCATCGGATTGGCTTAACGCTTCACAAACTAGATCAGATATTAGAAGGTAAGCTTGAAGAAATCCATGAAGCGTTGATAGTTGAAGAACAAGCCAAGTTAATGGAAGAGGCCGAACAATGATGAAGCGATCGATTCAAGAAGCCCTGAGATGGGCTTCTTCTTTTTTAAATCAATATGGACGCGATGCGAATGTTGGTGAAATTCTACTAAGGGATCGCCTGCAGGTGGATCGGACAGAGTTGCTCACACGCCTGCAAGATCCGCTGGATATAGCTGATGATGATTGGCTTGAGGAAAAAGTTCGCGATCATGTTATGAAAGGGATTCCAGTTCAGCATATCACGGGTTACGAATGGTTTTATGGCCGTCCGTTTACGGTCAGCCCGGATGTACTGATACCGCGCCCGGAAACAGAAGAATTGGTTGCAGGAACATTGCGACGGGCACAGCATATGTTTCCGCAAAGGTCGACCCACGTATGTGATATCGGGACAGGCAGCGGGATATTGGCGGTAACATTGGCTTTAGAACACCCGGAATGGTATGTGAGTGCCGTTGATATATCTCATGAGGCTCTAGATGTTGCCCGGAAAAATGCAGCGAATTTAGGCGCTAACATCGCGTTCTATCATGGCAATTTGTTGGAGCCCTTGTTGCTGACAGGACACCAAGTGAACGTATTCATATGCAATCCACCGTATATCCCTGATCCTGATATGCTTAGTCTTGATGATGTTGTGAAAGATCATGACCCCGCCATTGCCCTAGCCGGCGGTGAAGATGGTCTCTCCATGTACCGCCGTATCATCGCTGATTTACCGAAAGTTTTGATGGATAAGGCGCTCGTTGCTTTTGAAATTGGCTCAGGACAAGGAATGAGTATTAAGAATATGCTTGTGGATGTATTTGGTGCTAACGCAAGGGTCGAGATTGAAACCGATATAAACCAGAAAGAGCGAATGGTATTCGCGATTATCCACAATAACAAATAAAATTTTTTGTTGACTTTTGAAAGGTCGAGCTTGAGGAGGCTCGCGGATTGCCCGCGGAAAGTGACCCTATTTCCGCTACACAATATACTGAAAGAACAACAATGTATACGAAAACAGCCAAATTTTAAAAGAATCATAGTATGAGATTTGTGAGATCCGTCTATAATGCTGATAAAGAAAACGGCAAAGGGCGGGTGTCACATGAATATTAAGCGAACGTTATCCCTAAAACAAGTTAAAAATAAATCTATCTTTATCCTGGTCTTATCTACGATTCTATTTATGATTCTCATGCAAACGCAGCAAAATCTATCGCAGGCATCAAACGATAAGAAGAAGATCCCTGACAATGCCATACGATTAAGGATCTTGGCTAATAGTAATTCAGCTGCTGATCAGCAAGTGAAGCGCGACATTCGTGATCAAGTCAATGCGAATGTGAAATCTTGGGTATATGATCTGACCTCAGCAAGTCAAGCCAAGCAAGAGATTAAGTCACACTTGGATGATGTTCGTTCGACAGTTCGGGAACAGCTTAAAGCTCAAGGGCTTGATCAAGATTTCACGGTACAACTTGGTCCTGCTAAGTTTCCGACCAAAATGTACGGCGGTTATGTTTATCCGGCGGGTACTTATCAGGCTTTAGTGATTACTTTAGGCAGTGGTGAAGGTGCTAATTGGTGGTGTGTCTTGTTTCCACCGCTTTGCTTCTTGGATTTTGAACATGGCGATGCCGTGAAAGCCAAAGATTCACAACCTGCTCAATCAAATAGTCATCAAAGTGATGCTGGATCTTCTAAGGGCGGAGCGGAACAAGCCGAAAAACCTGAAGTGAAGTTCTTTATCGTGGACATCTTCACGGCTATCATCCATTTTTTTAAAAACTTATTTTGAATTTGTTCTTCTAAACCTCTCGTGACCATCATAAAACTATTAATAAAATGGTAGATTAAAATGAGGGAGAGGTTTTTTATGAACGTTGTTGTTGAACCTGCGCAAAATAAGGATTATCCACATATTAAACAGTTTGCTGAGCAAGTAGGAGTTACCGTTCCCGAACAGGCCGATGAGAACACATACTATTTGTTGATGAAATCAAAAACAGCTATTGTTGGCGTGGTCGGAATTGAACTATGTCACGAAGATGCGCTGCTTCGAACATTAGTTGTGGATTCGTCAACTTGTAAAAGTGATGACTTGTTCTACTTTTTGACGGTTGCTTTAGGATTTGCCCGTGAACGACAAGCGAAATCAGTGTATTTTGTGACGCCGGCTGATCCTTCGCTGTTTGAACCGCTTGGATTTTCGGAACAATCTTTGGATGAACTACCGACGCACTTCATAGGTCATAAACATTTTGACAAGGTGAAGGAATCGGAACAAAATAAACTATTGATGACGCCACTCCATTAACAAGTTATACACAGTTCGGATAACGTTTATCCACAATAATGTGTATAAATGTTGAGTTTTGGTGGATAAACAATTGATAAAAGGGGATATGAAGGCATGGTTAACACCATCCATTGGGCTGTTGATAAAAATGTTGATAATCTTGATAGTTATCCACATATTCAACAAGCCGCAACTGAATTACAGAATACAAATGTGGTCGCTTTTCCAACAGAAACCGTCTATGGCTTAGGTGGAAGCGCACTGTCTGATAGAGCTATTGAGCGTATTTACTCAGCGAAAGGACGTCCTAGTGACAATCCGTTAATTGTCCACATCGCTAATAATTCACAATTGGATGAGCTTGTCCCTTATATCCCTGAGCAGGCCCGTAAACTGATGGAAGCATTTTGGCCTGGTCCGCTGACAATTGTGCTGCCAACGACGGGCCGAGTATCAGATCGTGTGACGGCGGGGCTGAATACTGTAGCGATACGGATGCCTGATCATCCAGTAGCTCTTGCGCTTATTAAAGCAGCTGGACTCCCGCTTGCCGCCCCGTCAGCCAATGCTTCTGGAAAACCAAGTCCAACGACGGCAGCACATGTCTTAGATGACTTAGATGGTAAGATCGCGGGTGTTGTGGATGGTGGAGCAACGGGCATAGGTGTAGAATCAACCGTCATTGATTGTACGGTGTCTCCCGCTGTGCTCCTTCGGCCAGGCGGGATTACCCAGGAAACGATTGAGGAGACCATTGGTTCGATTACTGTTAATACCCCATCGTCACAACGCGCAGATCAACCGAAGTCACCGGGGATGAAATACACTCACTATTCACCAGATGCTCCGATGTATCTTGTGAACGGCGGATCTGATGTGATCAATCAGTATATTAAAGATGCCCGAAATGATGGGAAGAAAATCGGTGTGATAACAACCGAAGAAGATAAGGAAGCGTATCAGTCAGCCGATGTTATTGAAGTGGTGGGGTCACGCCGTGACTTATCCACAATTGCTACCGGTTTGTACCATGCTGTACGAGCATTTAATCAACATCATGTTGACGTGATTTTCTGTGAGACTTTTCCGGAGGAAGGTATAGGTGTCGCCATCATGAACCGACTTTCAAAGGCTTCCGGTGGGCGTACGCTTAGTCCTTAATTTTAGAATGTATTATAAACAAATAAAAAAATGTGAGGTACTGTAAGCCGTTGGCATACACGTGCTCCTGTGGAAAGCGCCGTGAATGACAAAAAAGCAGCTTGTACTTCTAAATCACCAAAAGGGCGCATAGTTTTACCTTAACGGCATGGGTAAGGAGGCGTCTCTTTTGGATACATCAGCGGTTGTCGGTGAGTTACTTACGCTTTCAATAATGGCAATAGCATTAGGGATGGATGCCTTCTCAGTTGGTATGGGGATGGGCATGCTTGAATTACGCTTGAAACGAATCGCAAAAATTGGTTTGACTATTGGTGGTTTCCACGTCATTATGCCGCTGATAGGCATGTTTATTGGCAGGTTCCTATCGGATTATTTTGGCGATATAGCGGCAATGGCGGGCGGCGTTTTATTGTTGCTGTTAGGCGTCCAAATGATTTTTGCATCGCTAAAACAGGACGATGATCCGATGGTTCGGCCAATGGGTATTGGCTTAATCATTTTTGCACTTAGCGTCAGCTTAGACAGTTTCTCAGTCGGTCTCAGCTTAGGCATTTACGGTGCTAAAGTTTTATTAACCGTGCTGTTATTTGGCGGCTTTAGTATGGTGCTGACTTGGGCTGGGTTGTTGTTAGGACGGAAATTCCAGAAATTAATAGGTACTTATAGTGAAGCGTTGGGTGGCGTTATATTATTTGCTATCGGCTTAAAACTGCTTCTCAACTAATGAAAAACCATGATATACTATTTTAAAAAGCGCTCGTCTATATCGGGCGCTTTTTATGGTTGGGGTGATCACGTGAACGTTTTATTTGTTTGTACGGGAAATACGTGTCGCAGTCCGATGGCTGAACAATTACTCAGACAAAAAGGCCCGGGCCATATCCAGGTTCAATCAGCCGGTATTTATGCGATGAAAGGTCAATCCGCACATCCCAATGCTGTCAATGCTTTGGCAGACCGTGGAGTGGCTTGCGAGCATAGCTCACGGCCTTTGGATCGTGACTTGACAGACTGGGCTGACTACATATTGACAATGACTGAGGGCCACAAAATGCAAGTACTGCAGACATTTCCAACCGCACAGAATAAAGTCTTTACGCTAAAGGAATTCGTAAATGCTGAGACCGCATCAGCCGGTAATTGGGAAGACTTACAAAAGGCTATTGCCGAATATGAAACCAAACGAGCCGAGTGGTTGCATGTATGCCAGAATCCAGACTTATCTGCTGATGAACGGCAAAAAAAAGAACAACAGATGCATGAGGACTTGCAAGTTAATCTGGATGACATTCATACCCTTGAAAATGCGCAACCATCCCTGGACATCAGCGATCCATTTGGTGCTTCCGAGGATGTATATAGTAAGGTGTGTTCGGAAATAGAAGCATTGATCGATCAGTTGTCGTCGAAATTACGCTGATATTTCCGGGGAAATAGTCGAGTGATGTAGAATAATGAAAAAAGATATAATTAATTGACTGAAAATCATTACTTATTGATGTAAAAATGGTAGGATTAATATGAAAATGGTTCGAAAGGGAGTTGCTATCAATGGAGCATATCAAAACGCAAGACCCAGAATTATTTGATGCGATTCAAGGCGAACTGACGCGGCAAAAAAACAACATCGAACTAATCGCTTCTGAAAATTTTGTTAGCCGGGCGGTCTTGGAAGCTGCTGGATCCGTTTTAACAAACAAATACGCCGAAGGTTATCCGGGGCGTCGTTACTACGGTGGTTGTGAGTATGTGGATGTGGCCGAAAATTTGGCACGTGATCGGGCCCAACAATTATTTGGTGCGGATCATGTGAATGTTCAACCTCATTCCGGTGCCCAAGCAAATATGGCTGTCTATTTTGCTGTTCTAGAACACGGAGACACCGTTTTAGGCATGAATTTATCCCATGGCGGTCATCTCACTCACGGAAGTCCTGTGAATTTCAGCGGCAAACAATACAATTTTGTTGAGTACGGTGTTGATTCGGAAACAGAGAAAATCAACTATGACGATGTTCTTGAGAAGGCAAAAGAGCATCGCCCCAAGTTAATTGTTGCTGGGGCTAGTGCTTATCCACGTGATATTAATTTTGCCAAATTTAGAGAGATTGCCGATGAAGTCGGTGCGTATCTCATGGTGGACATGGCGCATATTGCCGGACTCATTGCCATGGGTCTCCATTCCGATCCAGTTCCATATGCAGATTTTGTAACAACTACGACACATAAAACGTTGCGCGGTCCGCGCGGCGGAATGATTTTATGTAAAGAGGCGTATGGGAAAAAGATTGATAAAGCTGTTTTCCCTGGACTACAAGGGGGACCGCTTATGCATGTCATTGCAGCGAAGGCCGTTGCATTTGGTGAAGCGTTAGACCCTTCATTCAAAGATTACTCTCAAAGAATTATTAACAATGCGAAAGCCTTTGGTGAACAATTGGAGGCTGAAGGTCTTAACTTAGTTTCCGGTGGAACAGATAATCACCTTGTTCTTATTGATCTGCAAAACCTTTCGATCACCGGAAAAGAGGCTGAGAAGGCGTTAGATCGTGTAGGCATTACAACAAATAAAAATACCATTCCTTTCGATCCTGAAGGTCCGTTTGTAACAAGCGGTTTGCGTATGGGAACGGCAGCGGTCACCTCACGCAATTTTGATGAAGATGCTATGAGAGATGTGGCGACCATTATTGCCTCCGTATTAAAGAATATAAATGATGATCAGGCACTTAAAGAAGCTGAGAGCCATGTTCAACAATTAACCAATCAGTTTCCTTTATACGGTGAACTATTGGTGAAGTAATATTGACCATTCAAAAGACGGCGATGAGCCGTCTTTTGTTGTGTTGGGATCAACCATTTCTCGAATTGTTGTTGAAACGCTTGTTGATTTTCGGTACAATACGTCGGGAAGAATCTCTGAGGAGGATTTGATGGCACAAGTAAATGTTTTGGATCACCCATTAATTCAACATAAGCTAACATATATTAGGAAGCAGGATACGGGAACGAAAGAATTTCGTGAGTTAGTCGATGAAGTGGCCACTCTAATGGCCTTTGAAATTACCCGGCATTTGCCGCTTGAAGAGATAACTGTACAAACACCAGTTGCTGATGCAAAATCTTATCAGTTATCGGGAAAAAAATTAGGTGTCGTCCCAATTTTGCGCGCTGGATTGGGTATGGTTGATGGAATATTGAATTTAATTCCCACAGCCAAAGTCGGTCACGTCGGTCTCTACCGTGACCCTGAGACACTTAGACCTGTAGAATATTATTCAAAAATGCCTTCCGATATTCATGAAAGAGAACTAATTGTCGTTGATCCGATGTTAGCGACAGGCGGATCCGCAGCCGCCGCATTAACCCTTTTAAAAGAAAAAGGTGCACAAAATATTAAGTTAATGTGTTTGCTAGCTGCCCCTGAGGGTGTTAAAGAAGTTCAAGAGTATCATCCGGATATCGACATCTATCTCGGTGCCCTTGATGAAAAATTGGATGATAAAGGCTACATCATCCCGGGACTTGGCGATGCTGGTGATCGGTTATTTGGAACTAAATAAATAGATGGGGGGCTCAAGATTAATCTTGGGTCCTTCTTTTTATTCTATATCCCTTTGTCTGTTCTATTACTCTTTGATTTTCAAAAAGACGTCACAAAATCAGGATTCACTGATGTTAAAATTCCAGTAGAATATAAGTACAAGCAATATAGTTTCACCCTTCAAGGTTCCCGCTTTTTTCGTTGACAAGGTGTTACCCGCCTGATACTATGTTATAGGATAGGGATGGGCCTTTTATATGCAATACAGGGTATATATGGTAATTGTCTTAATTGCCATTAGCGTTGGTTTTCTCCGAATGGAATCATTCTAGCTTTTTCATTTTTCACACTTTTATATATCTACTATTTGTAAGCGAAAGACTTTCCAGCATTTGAAGTTCTGAAAAAGTGGATATTTGTTGACAACAAGATAGCGCTTTCGTTAAGCTGTATTAAGGTGAGAAATGTGTCTATTTTTGTCTTCGACAAGGGATGGTGCTATTGGCTAAACCGAATCAAACGTCTAAAAGAATAGCGATTTTTAGCGGTGCCGGACTTGACTTGGCCATGTGCATCCTTGTAGGAGTTTATTGTGGACATAAGCTAGATGAATGGTGGGGAACCCATCCTGTTTTTCTCCTTATAGGTCTCCTTCTAGGCATTGTATCCGGGTTCTATACACTTTATCTCATTCTTAAACCCTACATTGGAGACTGACCATGCACAACAGTTTTACAGTTTTTTTTAAGAAAGTTCTGCTATCCACAATTA